>CAYYNL010000260.1:0-4602 GCA_964472925.1 uncultured Fibrobacter sp.
ATTGGTGATTTCGGTCCATACTTAGGAAATTCTTGGCTATATTGAAAAAATCTTCTATATTTGACCGAATAACCTTGAAATCCTCCCAATTATAGATCAGTTTTTTGAATTTAGCAACTACACCCCTCCAAACCGGCATATTATATTTTTTAGCGAAAAATAATTCCAAGGGAGGATTCAAATCGCGAATGATTTTGTCTAAGTTGGTATCTTTCCTGGGATAAATGATCGGAATCACGTTAAATCTGTTAATAATAGTCTGATAGTTCGCTTTTGACGTGAAACCTTTATCGCATATGATTATATCTCTTGATTTGATGATTCTAGAACGAAATAGCTTTTCAACGAAAGGAAGAAGCAATTTCGAGTCATTAGGCGAATTTTCGAATATTTCGAACCCTAAAAGTTCGTTATCTTGGTTAATCGCCAAGATTAACTTAAAACCTACATAATAGCCAATTGAAGGTCCATATGAATATTTATATTTTTTATTGTCTTTGCGGATTTTATGCTTGTTTCTCCACATATTAAGGTCAATAACGATAGAACTGGTATCAATGATAATCGATTCCTGCTTTTTATTCCTTATTATCTTCTTAGGCTGGAATGAGTGCTTTAAGAATTGATAGATTAAATTATAATCTAGATTCGACTGTAATTTATATATTTCGCTTGCTTTTAGCTCTGAATCAATTCCTAAAAGCTTTTTTAATTCCGTATTATCGTTTATTTCAGAAACAAGTCTAGAAATATCTCGTTCAAATAGATCAGCCAAAATTAATACTTTTATCGATGTTAAGAAATTATTTACATCAGATATTTTAAGTCGGCCTGCAATTTTACGGGCCCTTGGTGAAGCGATAATTTCAAGTAATTTAACGACGATAGACCATTTTGGATGCTTAATATCAGGAATTAAGGGAGATAACATAATTTAGACTCTCCTTTTGTTTTTCAAACTGTTATTAGGCGTCCAAATTACTTAATTCTTTCGAAAGATGTGTATATTTTCAATACAGTGAATCCCACTAATTTAATCAAGAAATTTCAGCTATTTATGCTGATAAACACAAAAATAAGCTCAAATCAAGCCACTAGAAAAATGATGTTTAGGAGAGGGATATTAAAATGATGGTTACAGCTTTCGCTTTTAACCTCTATCAGCTCTGCACTCTTAAAAACGCCAAAATCATCTAGACTTAGCGGGAGCTATCGAAGAATGACCGAAAAATGACCAAAAAGAGGGTAATTCAAGGATATTTGATACCATTGGGGCGAAATTTGTGCTAACCTCCAAGAGACTACCTCACAAACATAGGTAAATAGGAATCTTCTTAAGTGCGTTCTTCGGAACTCCTAATTCCCGTCTCTGATGAATCTGCCCCTGAGGTAAGCACCGAGGAACATGAATGTAAGGCCAAAAATAATGGGCCAGTTTCCTGTGCCGAGGCTTGCAACTGCTGAGCCGGGGCACAGGCCCGAAATTCCCCACCCCGTTCCGAATATTGCTGCGCCGATCAGCGTGTTTCTTGTCAATACACTGACCCGGGGCCTGAAGGTTCCCCCGAGAGCAGGGGCTTTCATGAATTTCGGCACGACGTTTATGGCGATGAAGGTGATTACCGCTGCGCCACCCATGACGAAAATGAGGCCGAGATCGTCCAGCCTGAGGAAACTGAGGACAATCTCCGGCCGGGTCATACCACTATAGGCGAGGCCAAAACCAAAGAGGATACCTCCCCCGTAGACCGCGATGTTCCTGGCGTTCATTACATAACCCCCATGAATTCGAGGAGGTGGGCTGTCATGATGCCGAACCCAAGGAAGGTAATGACAGCATAGAGGGATGTGGTTGAGAGGGACGCAAGGCCGCTTATTCCATGGCCCGAGGTACAACCGTTAGAGAGCCGTGTGCCGAAACCAACGAGCAGCCCGCCCAGTGCCAGCCTCCAGGGATTGACACCGGTTACAAACATACCGGAAGGTGACAGGGTGAATGTGTAGAGTACCGCGCCAGAGATCAGGCCGAGGCACAGCGCAAGTCGCCAGTCGCGCTCCCCGATGTTTCTCTTATCCTGGAAGTGCGGCAGCTTTGAGAACCATGAGAGCGTCGTTGTGAAAAAGCTGCTTTGAGTCGCGTGAAGCCCGGTCAGGATGTAGATGATACTGACGCCAAGGCCGATGATGATCCCTCCGATAAGGTAGGGTTCTATACCGAGGGGAAACATGCGTTCAGCTTGCTACTGGGAATAAATAAACTTTGGGTTTAGTCTTTCACCATCGGGTAGCCGAGGTTCTTCCAGGAGTCGATGCCCCCGAGAAGGTTATACACACTGTCATACATTTCTGGATACGACGAAATGTCGCCCATTCTATTAAATCCGATATCTTTAAGAGTCGAAACTTCTCATGCTTAGCATTAAGCCATCGCAATGTCCAGGTAGTAAAAGAATACATTACGTATAATAGTATTATTAGTATATAAACTTTTTCATACTATTGCTTGAGTTGGTTAATAGGAAACCTCTCAGATCCTGTGCTTTCCAACATGAAAATGTGTTTGTTTATGTTTAAGATAATTTACTCAAGTGAACTTTATACCATTTAATATTGATTTATTTTGGAAAAATTCTTGTAAAACACCGCAAATTATATCAATTAATACGATGTATATTATCATCGGAGGATAAGGTATGTTGGACAAATTCATGTCTGAGCATCTCTACGGCAAGAATATTGAGGTCTACTTCGGAGGCGATGAGGAGGAGCGGCTGCGCGGAAAGCTCGTAGGAAGTGCAGACGGGGTTATAGTTCTGGAGTACAATGGCCGAAGGGACTACATCAACGTAGAGAAGGTCGTGGCAGTCTGGGAGACCTAAAAACCAAAACATTTATCAGATAAAAGGGAGGGCTCTTAAGTTAAGGTGTAGGCATGGACATAATTCAGATCGTTCAAGGGTTTCAAGCTCTGCTGGTGCTGGTGATCTTCCTGGGCATATTGGCGATCAGCTTCAAGATTTGGCGCTGGAACTACGTGGTCCCGCCAAGATGAAATTATTTTTCCCCTTTGGCCATAGGTTTTTCCCCTGCTTTTTCCCTGCCAGTGAGGATTAGGTTGCGGCTGGGCGTCCCACAACTGGCCTTGCAGCCGATACCATTCCAGACCAGACCTGTACTGTGGTCGGAGTGAAAACGTATCCCGGCAGCTCTGCGAATACAAGATACGTTCCAGTCGCCACGTCGATAGCATAATAGCCAGATACGCTCGTCGTTGTGGTAAACTTGCCGCCTTCGTTATTGGATATGATAACTTTCGCGCCGGGCAGTCCATGGCCGCTTTGGTCTACAACCAGGCCTGTCAGGCTCAAGGTCGTGGGATAACCACCTGAGTCCACAAGGACTGTAAGGTTGTTGCTGGAATAGCCTGCAAAGACCACGCGATAGAGGTGCTGACCAAGATAGTCTGCATAAACACCTGTTATTTTATACCATCCTGGTGTGAGGTATCCCTGTTTCAGTATCAGATGATTGTAGTCATAAAGAAGGAAGCTGCCCCTTCCTGCCACCCTTGCCCAGAGGACATATTGCTCGCCCAATTGTGCGCTGCTCTCAGTCAGCAGATCGGCGCCGCGCTGTATGTAAAGCTGATTGGAAAGGGTGGTTGCCGCACCCCTGGCGGTCAGTCCCTCGGATACAGGGTCTGCAGGTTCAATTTGCACGCTTGAGGCTCCATAGCCTGCGATGCCATCCGCACCATATGGATCCCACTCAGGTCTTGCCAGCACCGGAGACGATCCTGGGCCGTAAGGGTCCCACTCCGGCCTGCCCGCTGTGTAAGGGTTGAGATAGTCCGGAGTCTTCAGACTTGACTGACCGCTGCTGATGATGGGCGTGCCCATCCAGTCGTAGCCTTTCTGGTCGCCCATTCCCTGGGATGAGACGGAGCCTACCAAGAGCATGACCAGCATAATTCCACAGATGACAAAGAGACGTATCCACATAATCTAAACCCCAAAACTAAAATGGTTGAATGACTAAAAAAAGGTTGTGGCGCGGAGTCCGCTGCAACTCCAAGCCCCCCGCTTCTGGTCCTGGTATCCTAGAAGAGTTTCAATCCCTGTCGGGTTTTCACGCTCGCTGCAACTTTATCGTTTTTCTCTTTTTCTCCTTAGTTGCTCATCCCACCTTTTCCTTTCCACTTCTTCAAATTCCCAAATTGTTTCTGGTCCACCATCCGCGAATTCGCCCTCGCCTGCAAACCAGTCCACAATTCGTTGCATATTTTCTCTCTGCTCTTTTGTCTGACCCATTTAAATCTTCTCCATATATTTTATTTTTTTAATTCCATGTAATATATATTAGGACGGCCAAACAATTCATATTTCCAATTTGGCGGCGCATACCTGTCATCCCACTGTACTGTCTCAACGTTTCAATCCCTGTCGGGTTTTCACGCTCGCTGCAACTCTATATTTCTCAGTGTAAAGTATGAAGAAGGAATATGTTTCAATCCCTGTCGGGTTTTCACGCTCGCTGCAACAGCATGGATCGCGCTTCGATACGCCAGAACGGAAGTGAACAAATCAGATCGCCGGTAACTCC
>CAYYNL010000261.1:0-4499 GCA_964472925.1 uncultured Fibrobacter sp.
GCTTCCCGATGCATCGGGATAAACTTCTCGCCCTGGTCTCTGAAAAAAGAAAAAGCCTTGCTTCGCAAGGCTTCTCGAGGTTGTCCGACCAGGGCTCGAACCTGGGCTCTTCTGATCCAGAGTCAAAAACAAACTCTTTATCACTGTTTTGCAATATTTTTCACTATTACTCTTATAAACTATTTTTCAATTACTTAATACAGTTATAATATCTCAACAATTGTCACCATTTAGCATAATTTTCATTTTTTGTATGTAATTTTGTATGCAAATGATTTTCTGATATGGAAACTTTTACAACTGTTGCAATCATTCTCGACACGAGATTTAAACGAAAGGAGGATGGACGTCATCCCTTAAAGTTACGTGTTACTCATAAACGAACTCAAAAATATTATTCATTATCCAAGTGGTATTCGTCTGAAGAATACAAACAGATGAGGTTCCCAGAAACTAGAACCAAGCTAGATAAAGAGAAAGATAAAGAATGGCTGGAAAAAACGCTCTAAATATCCAGTCTCCGCCGATCTAAATTGACCACCTTCCGCCGATCGAAATGATCAGCGTCCGCCGGGGCAAATTGACCACCCTGCGCCGCTCCAACTTGACCACCAATTTACGATGATTTTCCCTTGCTGTTTAGCAGGCATGAATGATTAGTTTGGCCTTGTTCAAATTAATCGCAATGTCTAATAAACTAATCATTATGAGCAAGGTAAGAACCATTATCAGGTTTTACACCGAAGGTGTAAGTAAGCAGTCCATTGGGGAGCGGACAGGGCTTCCCCGTAATAGTGTAAAAAAGTATATCAGGTTATTCCTGGCCTGTGGCAAATCGATGGATGCCATTGAGGCAATGAATGACACAGAGCTGGAACAGATGTTCCTTGACATGGTACCTCGCCACCATATCGAGGATGATCCACGGTATAAAGCACTGGAAGCATTCTTCCCTTCGATGGAAAAAGCCCTGAAGATTAGGGGAAACACCAAGGAGTCTCAGTGGCGACTGTACATAGCGCAAAACCCTGATGGTTATCGTTTGTCGCAGTTTAAGAGGTATTATCTGCTTTGGCTAAAGGTTCGCAATCCGGTCATGCACATTGAGCATAAGGCTGGCGAAAAGATGTATGTGGACTATGCCGGGGAGAAGCTCCATGTGAAGGATCCGGAGATATTGGACACCATTGAGGCAGAGGTATTTGTTGCAGTGCTGGGAGCAAGCCAGCTGACTTATGTAGAGGCCAGTTACAGTCAGCAGAAGGAAGACTTCATAAAGTCCTGTGAAAATGCTTTGCATTACTTTCAAGGTGTGCCCAATGCTATTGTTACAGATAACCTAAAGTCTGCAGTAACCAGGAGCAATCGTTATGAGCCCACGCTTAATGAGGCTTTCAGGGATTTTGTAAGCCACTATGCAATGGCAGCTCTTCCGGCAGCTCCTTATAAGCCCAAACATAAGGCATTGGTGGAAGGGGCTGTAAAACTCATTTATCGCTCGATATATAGCGTTTTAAAGGGCAATGCATATCAAAGCATAGAAGAACTGAATATGGCCATCAGGGGCGCCCTGGAAGAACATAACAACCGGCCAATGAAAGGCAGGCCATACAGTCGGCGACAGTTGTTTGAAGAGACGGAACGTAATACACTCAATCCCTTGCCAGAGAAGAAGTACGAGCTGAAGCACAGATATATTGCAACAGTCATGAAGAACAATTATGTCTGTCTTGCTGAAGACAAGCATTATTACAGTATTCCTTACCGGTTCATTGGCAAAAAGGTGACCTTGCTTTACAGTGAATCGGAGGTTGAGGTGTATCACCGTTACGAGCGCATTGCTGTACACAAGCGGAACAGACACCCTTTTGGACACACAACCGTGAATGACCACCTGGCTTCACAACATCGCTTCTTGAGCGACTGGAACCCTGATAAATTTATTGAACGCGGCGAAGAAGTTGGTCCTCAAACCAAAGAATACATCATCCAATTATTGAACACCAAGCAGCACCCGGAACAAACCTATCGGTCGTGCCAGGGTGTTTTGAGTTTTGCTGCACGAGTAGGGAAAGACCGGCTTGAAAAAGCTTGTCAGAGAGCTTTGCAATATGGGGATTACGGGTACCACACCATCCGGACAATCCTTGAAAGAGGCCTTGACAAGAATACCGATGATGAACCAAAGGATGATCAATCAGTACCCCCGCACAAAAATATCCGAGGTAAAAATTACTATAAATAAGGCCGTCCCGGGGGCCACCGTAAACGGTGACTCCCCGGGTATTGTTAAACCTAATACCCAAAAAGATGAACGAACAAACACTTCAAAAAATGAAACAGATGAAGTTCTATGGTATGGTTCGGGCATTCCGCACGAGCATAGAAAATGGTAGTATGGAGAAAATGACCAGCGATGAAACGGTATCCATGCTTGTTGACTCAGAGTGGGATGACCGCAACAACCGGCGAATTGAACGTCAAATGCGCAATGCACGGTTCCGCTATAAGACCAACATTGAACAGCTACACTTTGATGTAGAGCGTAACCTGGACAAAAACCAGATGATGCGCCTGGCTGAATGCACTTTCATTCAAAAAAAAGAGAACTTGCTCATCACTGGCAGTACTGGTATAGGCAAGAGTTACATAGCTTCTGCGATCGGCAATCAGGCCTGTATCCTTGGTTACAAAGTACTGTATGCCAATGCCACCAAGCTGTTCTCAAAATTAAAAATGGCCAAAGCCGACGGATCCTATATCCGGGAAATTGCTAAAATAGAAAGGCAGGATCTTCTGATACTTGATGACTTCGGGCTGCAGCCTCTTGACGGAAACAGCAGGTCTGCACTCATGGAAATAGTAGAAGATCGCCATGGCAATCATTCAACCATTATCACCTCCCAGCTACCTGTCGACCTATGGTATGAAATTATCGGAGAGCAAACAGTTGCAGATGCCATACTGGACCGTATTGTTCATGATGCACATCGAATGGAACTCCAGGGCGAATCACTTCGAAGAAGGCAAATCAGTAAAATCAGAGAGAATGTTGAAACAGAATAAAAACCAATAAATTTGTAATATGCTATTCAGTAATAAGAAAATGATCGTTACAAGGTTGGTTCAGGGAGGGTGGTCAATATAAAACGGCGTGAGGTGGTCAATATAAAACGGCGCGGGGTGGTCAATTTAGTCGGCATATCCAAGTATAACATATATATTATGTTTTCATAGGACAATGTAAAAAAAATTTTTATCCTGATAACTTTTTTACAGTTGTAGTTTTACAACTATAAGATTATGAATAATATAAATAGCGCAACCACCATGAGCTATCCTGGAATCTTTCTTTGTTGACAACAAAGTGAGGGGGTGAACCAACTAATTTGGCTTAAGATATGAACATTGAACATGGAGATAAAGTGGATGCGCCGACTATCTTGACCACCTTCCGCTGATTTAATATGACCAATGTAAACAACATAGATTCATTGGTTTAGATTCGTTGTATCAGATCGGCGCAGACTGGTCACTTTGAGCGTTTTCACAACTCTGGGGTCATTATCAGGATTTTTATAAATAGAGTTAGATTCAGGGGTCCTTGAGAGTTTCTTGGGCACCCAATCTGTTTTCTTTGAATAGACCAAGATGTAATCATGATCTGTTGAAAACTGTCGAGCAGAATTCCTTGGGGAATCAGCTTTTTCCCATATAATCGAGGTTATAAAGTTCTCTGTTCCAAAGATTTCATCTAAAATTAATCTTAAATTAGAAAATTCTACATCATCAATTGAAACAAAAATGACACCCTTTTCACTTAAAAGCTTATAAAGTAGTTGTGACCTTGGATACATCATGCAAAGCCATTTATCATGTATTGCAAGATCATCAATACCAATCGGAGCATCTTTTCCTTACTCCTTAGCTTTTAGAGTCGCCTCTAACCATTTCTTAAGTTTGGGATCATTAACATTATCATTATAAGCCCAGCCTTCATTTCCAGTGTTATAAGGGGGGTCAATGTAGATCCATTTGATTTTACCTTCATACTTGGGTAAAAGGCTTTTCAAAGCTTCCAGGTTATCTCCATGTATGATAAGATTACCGCAGTTAGTCTCTCCCTCTTGTAATCCATTCTCAGTTGTGAAGCCATATTTGTGTTCCAAAACTCTGAACGGTACTTCCTGATGATGATTAATAACCTTTTCCTTTCCAATCTAATTGAGTGTAGGCATACCTAAATGTAATAATTGAGAACTTAATGCCTTAAAATTACATGAATTCTGATCATATGAAGCTAAAATATTAATTAACAGCGCCAATCAAGGGTAACGAAGTCACCTCCAGCACCTAGAAAAAGAGCAATTTGTATGTAAATTGTATGCAAATTGAATAAAAAAACCACCTATAAAAAGATTTATAAGTGGTTGATTTTTTGTTTGTTGTCCGACCAGGGCTCGAACCTGGGCTCTTCTGATCCAGAGTCAGACGTGTTG
>CAYYNL010000262.1:0-4476 GCA_964472925.1 uncultured Fibrobacter sp.
GCGGTCTTCCAAAAATGATGGCTCTTGAACTGTTCAAACCTTTTGTGATTCAGAAGCTTGAAGAAAAGGGACTGGTTCAGACTGTAAAGAGTGCTAAGAAATTTGTTGAAAAGGAGAGACCAGAGGTTTGGGATATTCTGGAAGAGGTCATTAAAGATCATCCGGTGCTTTTAAACCGTGCTCCGACATTGCACCGTTTGGGTATACAGGCGTTCTTCCCGGTTCTTGTGGAAGGAAAAGCCATAAGATTACATCCGCTAGTTTGTACTGCTTTTAATGCTGATTTCGATGGTGATCAGATGGCTGTGCACGTACCTTTGTCTTTTGAATCACAGCTAGAATGTCGCTTTTTGATGTTGAGTGCCAACAACCTGCTCAGTCCGGCTTCAGGTCATCCAGTTATGACTCCTACTCAGGATATTGTATTGGGCATTTATTATCTAACCAAGATGGCTCCAAACCGCAAGGGTGAAGGGCGCGCCTTTACTGGTGTAGAAGAGGTGTTGCATGCGGTTTATGACAAGCAGGTGGATATTCATGCCAAGGTCAAAGTAAGAATTGATGGAAAGACCATAGAGACTACTCCGGGGCGGGTAATTTTTAATACTGCAGTACCAAAGGGAATTGAATTTAAAAATGAGCTGCTCAACAAAAAGCGGGTTCAGGCTTTTGTCGAAGAAGTTTATAAGGCAAAAGGAACCAAAATTACCTGTAAATTCCTTGATGATGTCAAAGCTTTAGGGTATGAGTATGCAACCAGAGCGGGTATTACATTCGGAGCCGAAGATCTGGTAGTCCCTGAAGAGAAAAAGGAAATCGTTGCAAAGTCAATGGAAGAAGTTAACAGAATAAGAAAACAATATGACCGTGGTATTATTACTGAAGGTGAGCGATACAATAAGCTCATCGACTTGTGGACTCATACCACCAGTCAGGTTGCTGATATCATGCATGAGCACCTCTCCAGTGACAAGGATGGTTTTAATCCGGTATACATTATGATGGATTCGCAGGCTCGTGGTAGTAAAGATCAGATCAAACAGCTTGCTGGTATGCGCGGACTTATGCAGAAGCCTCAGAAAAAAATCACTGGAGCAGTTGGTGAGATTATCGAAAACCCGATTATCTCTAATTTCAAAGATGGACTGACGGTGCTTGAATATTTTATTTCAACTCATGGTGCCAGAAAAGGGTTGGCAGACACTGCTCTTAAGACTGCTGATGCCGGATATCTTACACGCCGACTGGTTGATGTGGTTCAGGATGTGGTGGTTTCCGAGGATGATTGTGGCACTTCAAAGGGTATCGAAATTGAAGCTTTACATGAAGGCGATGAGGTAATGGAGCCATTGTCAAGTCGCATTATTGGCCGTGTTTCTCAGGAAGATATATACGATCCGGTTACCGAGGAAATTATCTGTCCTATAAATACCCTTATTGATGAGCAGATGGCCAAAAAAATAGAAAATACCGGAATTGAGCGGGTGGTTATTCGTTCGGTTCTTACTTGTGATTCAATGCAGGGAGTTTGCAGGCTTTGTTATGGTAGAAACCTGGCTACCGGAAAAATGGTGGAAGTAGGCGAAGCTGTAGGTATAATGGCAGCTCAAAGTATTGGTGAACCTGGTACTCAGCTTACTTTACGTACCTTCCATATTGGAGGAACTGCTTCCCGACTTATCGCTCAATCCAAAGAAGTTGCAAAGATTGATGGAGTCATCAGGTATCATTCTATCGAAACTGTTGAGCATGAGAGTGGTACAGTTGTAATGAACAGGGCTGGAGAGCTTGCAGTTCTTGACGAGCATGAACGTGAGAGGTATCGCTATAATGTACCTTATGGTGCTTTTATGAAGGTAAAAGATAACCAGAAGGTTACAAAGGGACAGATACTTTTTGAGTGGGACCCTTACAATAATGTGATTCTGTCCACCAAATCAGGAACAGTTCATTTCAGTGATATTGTTGAAGGTGAGACAGTGCGTGAGCTTTATGATGAGCGGTCTGGAATTACTAATATTGTGGTAGTTGAGCATCGCGAACGTCGTTTACACCCTCACATTCAGGTTTTTGATGGAGATAAACGTATTGCCAATATTTCTGTGCCAACTGGTGGATATCTGCAGGTTAGAGATGGTGATGAGGTTAAAGAAGGTGATATTTTAATCAAAATCCCACGAGAGAGTAGTAAAAGCCGCGATATTACTGGTGGTCTTCCAAGGGTTGCAGAGCTTTTTGAAGCCCGTAAGCCTAAAGATACTGCAGTTGTATCTGAAATTGACGGATTTGTCGAATTTGGAGAAACTGAACGTGGCAACAGGCGAATTATCATTCGTGATGAACAAGGAGAGGCCAGGGAATACGGCATTCCTATAGGTAAGCATCTGAGGGTACATGAAGGAGACCGGGTGCGAGCAGGTGACAGGCTTAGCGAGGGCTCTATCGATCCTCATGACATTTTGCGTATCAAAGGTGAAAACGCTGTTCAGCAGTATATGCTCGATGAGATCCAGGCGGTTTACAGATTGCAAGGTGTGACCATCAATGATAAGCATGTGGAAGTCATTGTGGCGCAGATGCTAAGAAAGGTGAGAATTGAAAAGTCTGGTGATACTGAGTTTCTGGAAGGGGACGATGTAGATAAAAGAAAACTGCGTGAGGTAAACGAGAAAGTAATTAGTGAAGGTGGAGAACCTGCAACATTTAAACCTATGTTGCTTGGTATTACTAAAGCATCACTTACTACTGAATCGTTTTTGAGTGCGGCTTCTTTCCAGGAAACTACTAAAGTTCTTTCCAAAGCAGCAGTTGAGGGAAAAGTGGACAGGCTTAGTGGTTTGAAGGAAAACCTAATTATGGGGAATCTGATTCCTGCCGGAACCGGTTCACGTAACCTGCGAAAACTCAGGGTGAAAGATACAGCAACTGACTTCTCCCAGGAAGAAGAAAGTTCTACCAGTGAGGATTTTGTTGATATAGGAGAACAATTTTAATCAAATATTAAGATTGTATTTGATTTTAAAATTAAGAACTATTATTTTAGAACACTGTTTTTTAATCGGGAGTAATAAGTGCCTACGATTAGTCAACTTATACGTAAAGGGCGAATGAGCCTTAAGAATCGGAGTAAATCTCCGGCTCTTCATGAATGTCCACAGCGACGTGGAGTGTGTACTCGTGTTTTTACCACTACACCTAAAAAGCCGAATTCTGCATTGAGAAAGGTTGCTCGTGTGCGATTGACCAACCATATGGAGGTTAATGCCTATATTCCGGGAGAAGGGCATAATTTGCAGGAGCACTCTATAGTCTTGATTCGTGGGGGGCGTGTTAAGGACGTTCCTGGTGTTCGGTATCATATTATCCGAGGTGCACTGGATACTCAGGGTGTTTCCGGAAGAAAACGTGCACGTTCTAAATACGGTGTAAAGCGTCCTAAAAAATAAGGGATAAATATGTCAAGAAGAAGGAAAGCTGTAAAAAAGGAACTTGTTCCTGATCCTAAATTTAATAGTACACTGGTTACTCAGTTTATCAACAACGTTGTCAGACGAGGGAAAAAACGTCTGGCTGAGGGTATTTTCTATGATGCTATCAGCATTGTAGCGGAGCGTACAGGTCAGGACGGGCTTGGAATTTTTAAAAAGGCGATTGATAACGTAAAACCGGTCCTTGAGGTAAAGTCTCGCCGTATCGGTGGTGCTAATTATCAGGTTCCAATTGAAGTTCCGGCAGATCGTAGAGTTTCTCTGGCTATCAGATGGTTGATTACTTATTCCAAGGAACGTTCAGAGAAGAGTATGGCAGAGAAGCTGGCGAATGAATTTATTCAAGCCTCCAAAAATGAGGGTGGTGCAGTTCGAAAGAAAATTGATACTCACAAAATGGCTGAAGCAAATAAAGCGTTTGCACATTTCCGCTGGTAGTGAGTAGCTCTTTGAATTTCCTGTAGAGTCATTGCGCTAATAATTTCTGTATCAGAGTAAAGAGTACTCAAATACAGTAATTTGGCAAGATTGTGAATTAATATATTGGTTTTGACTAATTGCTAATTTGTATGAATGAATCAGACACTCTGAGTAGTACCAGAAATATTGGAATAATGGCTCATATAGATGCAGGGAAGACAACCACTACTGAGCGTATTCTGTTTTACACAGGGATACTGCATCGAATGGGAGAAGTTCATGACGGAAATACCGTTATGGACTGGATGATTCAGGAGCGGGAGCGCGGGATTACAATTACCTCTGCTGCAACTACCTGTTTCTGGAAGGATCATCGTATCAATATAATTGATACACCCGGTCATGTGGATTTCACTATTGAAGTTGAGCGTTCTTTGAGAGTTCTGGATGGCGCAGTTGCCGTGTTCGATTCGGTCGGAGGCGTAGAACCTCAATCCGAAACTGTCTGGCGTCAGGCTGACAAGTATCACGTTCCCCGAATCGCATTTGTGAATAAAATGGATAGAGT
>CAYYNL010000263.1:0-4451 GCA_964472925.1 uncultured Fibrobacter sp.
AAGGTTTCAAAGAGGGTGCTGAAAAAGGTTTCAAAGAGGGTGCTGAAAAAGGTTTTAAACAGGGTGCTGAAAAAGGTTTTAAACAGGGTGCCGAACAAGGTTTCAAGCAAGGTGCTAAGCAAGGGTTAAAACATGGCACAGAACAAGGAATAAAACAAGTAGCTTTAAATATGCTAAAAGATGGTGAATCAACAGAGAAGGTTGCTCTTTATACCGGCCTGTCTGAAGAAAAGATTGCTTCTCTTCGGAAACGATTTAATAATAACGCAAATGGGGATGTCTGCAATCCGTAGCATTCTTGCCAAGGATTGATGCTTGATCTGGATCAATCTAATCCTACTTTACAAAAACATTTTTCAAAAATAAAATACCTGATCTTTGATTTCTCCAATATATCCGATGAGAAAATTTTAATTCACCGTAGCTTCGTTTCTGGCTTTCAAGAAACCACTGAACCTTAAAAAACGCAGTAGGTTACGATGAAGAACCGTAAGATATTGATGCAGAAAGGTTTGAAGTCTTTGAAGGTTTTATCTACTTGTGATAAGACCGAAAGGACTGAATGCCTTTATGCGCAATAGATTACGTGTTATTCGCGTCAATCTACTGCGGTTTTTAGGCTGAATAAGCCAGTGGAGCCAGATGTTAAGAAAAAGTCAAATATTAAGCGTTTTATGGTTCGAAAATTTTCAGGAACGGAATTTATTTTTACGATTAGATATAGCCATTTCGACCATTTTTCGTTTCGATTAACATTCCAATTTCCAACTTCTTAATACAAATCACCTTTCCCGTAACGGACATCCAGACATGGGGCTATATGCCCCAAGCTAAAGTAGTGAAGTTTTTCAGACTTCGGATCAGAAAATTTACAGAGATTTGATTTCTGAAGATTTTCTAATCGGTTATAAACAGAGTTCGATTTTCCGTAAATTCTCTGGAGCGAAAAATCATCTTGTAAATTCCTCTGCCGCCTTTAAAAGGAGATTGTATCACAAAACTGTTCTGGTTTACCGGTAGAGATGCTCTATGCAGAAGTCTTCCATTAAGATCAATAATTTCAACTTGGGCAGGTGACAGGAGACTTCTGTATAAATCTATAAATAAGCGTTTGCCTGTTATCCTGACCTCAAAACTTCTTTCACTTGAACTGAATGTATTCTTTTTTCCCGATGTGGTTCCGAACTTAAGGGAATCGGAGGGAAGAACAAACTGAATTTGCTCACCACATCCTTTTCTCGCAACTGCAATATTCCCCCAGTTCCATTTGCCTGCAGTGTCAATATTAAGTGTAAAAAAAGCATTATAGGGTAAGAGAGTGTCCTGAAGAGTCCAGAACTGACCCATCTCTTTATTAATAGCTTCTTCGATTCTGGAAACAGTCAAATCTGTAACACCGGTTAGAATCTTCTGGTTTGTAAGCCATTGAAGCTCTGTTTTAACTGCTTTGGCATAATCAAAACCATTTACGTATTTGATATCAGGATTGGTCATTATTTTTATGGTGGCAAAAGATTGTGATTTTTCGAAATTCACTACAGTAAAATTCAGATAGACCATGGCTTCGGGATCATAGTGACTTCTGTATCGGATTGCGCAGGAGTTATACAGATACCAATTAATACCGGTGTTCATGTCATTAATGTGAATGTTCAGAGGGATTGATCCAGGGTGAAGTGCTTCTGCCGGTTTTAAGTTGAATACCAGCGTTTCTGTGATCAGCGCTTTGCAGACATCTCCATTTGCATTGTGCAACAAAGTAAATTTCAGTATTGGAGGATTACTTTCTGCTGTCTTGTAATCCGAGTAAAGAGCGAATTCATGTGGTTTGCATCCTCCGCCGTATGTTACCTCTATCTGGAGAAGACTATGGATAAGAGATACATTCTTTATGGTGAACATATCATTCCAGTCAGGCGTTTTCTTATCTGGAGTAAGAATGATCACCTCTTTAGATGTTAAATCAGAATCGTTTGTCTTACAGTCCCTGAAAAAATGGATTCCTTCTGTTCCAAGGCTGTCAAAATAACTCAGGTTGAAACCTTCTTCATTGTTAAACAGCACACCGGATGAATAAGAATCCATGGGATTGATACATGCGATAACTGATGAGTTGAAAAACAATCCAGCAAAAAGGACCGGTAAGAAATTTCTCCTTTTCATAACATACCTCCTGTTTAATTTTTACAATAACAGATTTATGATGATTTACTTTCCTATGAATCCCCCACATAATGTTCCCTTAAAAAAAGGGACGCTTTCAGTGGGTAGATTTTGCAAATAAACAATTTCTGCGCATGCAACAGAAAATCTATTCAGAAAAAAAGAGTATTACGTTGTCGGTATTCACAGAGCTTTGTATCTGAATTTCCTTTCCTACTGATCTTTCGAGGGAGTTTTTTGAATTTAATAAGGTAGCTTTTACAAAGTATGTCCCCTGAGGGATTCTTTGTATTTGGAAAACACCGGTGGAATCGATCCCTGCTTTAAACGGAGTACCTCTCAAATACACTTGAATCATTGATTTAGCAGTTGGTGATTGCTGGTTGAGAACCACATTGCCATTTATCGATCCGCCAGGGAGTAAGGTGTCTTCTATGGTGTCATTTATTGATGATCCTGCCTGTATGGAATTAAAAGCAAGTGACTTTTGCGAGATACGATCAAGAATAAAAATGTTATAGATACCATTTAATGAATGGAAACAGACCCGGTCCTGTTTTGAGATGTTTATTACAGAGTCACAGAATCCCTCTTCAGTTACCGGATTATAGTATTCATTGAATATCATGACATCTGCCAGAACTATGGTATCTGAGGTAATGCTGATTTCTACAGTTGAATCGGAAACTATGAGTGTGGCATTTATGGTTTCGGTCGCGCCACCATCACCACCCTGAGTTGTTTGAACCCCACAGGCACCAATTATACACATAAGAAGCAGGGCAGTCAATTGAAGAATCCGTTTCATTTATCTTTCCTTTCATGCAGGCAGAGTTGAAAGAGCTGCATATTTAGCTGAATAACCCGGTCACAATTTTTACTTTGACTAGCAATAGCCATTATTTCGGATCTGCACTGCTCTATCTTATTCTTTATCTTCTCCATACCTTCTTTATTGGTACTGAGAGTGACTGTGGAGATATCCCTGAGCTCTTTTTCTAAGTTGTATAAGGCATTTTTAGCTATGTCCATCGTGTCACTTTGATATTTTCGAATAGCAGATGGATCAATAGCTGCGCCTGCAGCAGTAATAAGGTTATCGGTTCTTTTAAGAATGCCACTTTTGTCCCGGTAAATCAGACCAAGCCGGAGCAGCAGTTCAATTGCATCACGGACTTCCTGTGCACTGATCTGAGGGGTGATTATTTCAGCAACCTGTTTGTAATTATCGGAGACATCAATAAGCGAGATGATTTCCCGAATCGCCGAGTAATACCATTTGTTAAAGTACTGTTGCTGATCAGCAGTAATGCTTCTGGCATTGGATGGTCTAAGGGAGAGTAGCTCTTCAAAGAGTCTTTTTTTCTCTTCAGGATTTTCGCTTTGATTGTACCTGACAAGAGCTAAAAAATAGGCGGATTCTTTTTTGGTTAATTTTAAAGCTTCGCAAAGCCTTGTTGCCAGATCGCTGGAGATGTTTCTTTTACCGGTCAATACCAGAGAGAGAAAACCGGTGGAAGAGATACCGGCTCTTTTGGAGAGAAATCGATAAGAGAAATAGGGGTTTTCTTTTTTTTTATTCTCCAGGAGCTCTTTTAACAGTTCCCGGTAATTAAGAGATTCAAAAAAGTTCATATAATCGGCTCCGGTTTCCTTTTTATAGTATAAACAAAAACGACACGAATGACAACAGAGATGGAGAAGATTTCGCTTTCTGGCAGTAAGCACAAGGTTTGGTTTACCAGATTGACTCAAAGGATCTTTAAAAAGTCTAAAACTTTGAAATTACAGGAAATAAACGATTCATAGTGAACAGATGAGCGGTCAGATAGTTTTTATGGAAAATAATAGAAATTATGAATGATGGTAAGCGGACAGGTCTACCCGATTTTAATTTTAAAAAAATCCTTCGATGTCTGTAAGGCTTCATTACTATAGCGAGTTTTTTTTCACCCTAAGACCGAAATGGGTGAACGATCAGGAAATGTACTGATATTTGATTGAAAAGCCATCCTGGCTTGGTATATAGATCAAGGCTGGGGCACCCAAATCAAGATTCCGGGAACCCCAAAATTACTTTGAGAACCCTTTTAGCCAATTGATCTGGTGAGAAATGAATAACCCTGAAGTGGTGCAATATACTAGCTCAGCCATGAATAATTAATGCACAAAATTTTATTATGATGCTTTTATTGTAATGACCTACAATTTTTTATTGAAGTAGCTCAAAGGCGTTGCAATCTATAGAAGATTTCATTGGATATTTATGTTTGGATGGGGCGCCGGAT
>CAYYNL010000264.1:0-4418 GCA_964472925.1 uncultured Fibrobacter sp.
AAACCTTCAAGGAATTCAAGCCTTTCTGCATCAATATCTTATGGTTCTTAATCGTCACCTACTGGGGTTTTTAGGTTTAAAGCTTTGATTATAATATAACAATCCAGAAATCAAAGATGTTAGCCGGCAGGTCTTGAAAATGCACAACCTGATCGAACTTTTTTTTAGAGGGTAGATTTATACCATTTATATGTTGAAAGATTTTTATCATGATGATAATACTTATAATCGAGCCTTCCGTTCTTGTATGATGTCTGCAGAAATCTGTAACTTTATATTGGTGAGAGGGTGTTGATGTTGCCACAATCTAATTTGCGATCTTCCGGACAAGAGGATGCATTTTCTGCTATTCCTGATTTTAATACTGACACCAGCAAAAATATTGGGGGGTCGGGGCAAAATAAGAAACAGGCTGAAAAAAAAAGTAAAAACAACAGTTCTGATGATGAGGTCTTTCCGGAAACTGGCACAAAAATCTACATAGGCAAAAAGATTACTGATACACACGAGTTTAACCGATCCCAAAATGCCAAAGATACAACACTGACTGATCTTTCTATAGATACTGATTTTGAGAGAAAAATTAAAAAAGACAAGAAGGAGAAGTCAGAGGAGAGCAAAGCACCGAAATTCTCAGAAACCACCATCACCTCTATTGAATCTTTTAAAGAGAATAAAATATCTGCCGAGCAGCCTCTTATCATAGAAGAAGAGATTTCGGAAACGACACACAAGCCATCCGGTAATGCAGTTTCAGGTGTTGCAAGAAAAGAGAAAGCTGTCAACCTTTCCCTTGACATCTCTTCAGGAGAATCACAGCAAAAGCTTCCTTCTGGAGACGAACCGATTCAGCTTGGATCGGGTGTAATTACAGGAGTACTGGGTAGTGGAGGGATGGCCAAAGTTTACAGAACCTGGAACGAGAGGCTGGAAGTCTATCGGGCGGTAAAGATATTGATTCCTACCAGTCAGAAGATCGCCTGGACCAGATTTCAGACTGAGGCTAGAATCTTAGCCAAATTACATCATCCTAACATCGTCGAGGTGCACTCGATAGGGGACTGGCATGGTATACCTTATATCGAAATGGATATTGTAGAAGGAGAGACATTAAGTTCACTTATATCCAGATATAAGGCTCTTCCATCAATGTTTGTAGCAGCGGTTGCAGTTCAGGTTGCCCGTGCATTGTCTTATGCACACTGCCTGGAGCTGGTAATTTATGGCAAAACATACAAAGGCCTTATACATCGGGATTTGAAGCCATCAAACATAATGATAGGCAACAATGGTATTGTCAAACTGATGGATTTTGGGGTTGCAAGACCTGTAGAAACAGGGCTTCATACAATCGATGCAGAAAATATAGTAGGAACCATACACTATTTCTCACCTGAGCAGATAAGCGGTTATCCGATAGACCCATTGTCTGATATCTATTCATTCGGGGCAGTAATGTATGAGATGCTTTGTGGGAAAAACCCATTTCCGCAGACATCCATGATTCAACTGATCAGGGCAAAAGAGAAAAATCAATTTGTCCGTCTTGAAGATTATGAAAAGCCAATTGACCCCAGACTCGCATCAGTTGCACAGGTGTGCCTGCGTACAGATAAAAACAGCCGCTATCAATCGGCAGCAGATCTATGCACTCATCTGGATGAGATACATAGGCAGTTTAACAAGGGAACGCCAGAAGAGACTGTAAGATCATTTCTGGAAGATACGGAGGGCATGTACAGGGAAGCAGATGCGTTATTGCTTTCCAAAGATGAATCACCGATTAAGGAACAATTGAAAATTGATGGCAGGGTGATCGATCTTGATACACAGGTAATAGATTATAGTTCTTTGAGCGTTGAAGACAAAAAAATTAACGGTGACCTGAAAAAAGATTCAGAACACCTGCATTTGAAAAGAAAACGGAATGTTATTATAATCATGCTGATTATCCTTCTGATTCTATTGTTGGCTGCAGGAATAATATTATCCGGTAACAATATTTTGATACTTTCTGATCTGTGGGCCAGATCTGGAAGATTGTTTAGTATATCTGAATCATCTTTCCTTTTGGTACTGGTAATTACATTTTTAACCTGAAAAAATGGATGTGTTTCTGATGGTTATCGGTAAAAAACTTAAAGAATTGCCTGTCAGTGTCGGTGTTGACAGTGAGAAATGTGTAAATTGCCATGCTTGTATCTCAGCCTGCCCTGTTAAATACTGCAACGATGGCAGTGGTGAATATGTAAGTGTGAATCCTTACATGTGCATAGGCTGTGGTAACTGTATTCGGGCATGCAGTCATAACGCCCGTTTCTGGATCGATGATTTCGATTCTCTTATGGAAGATCTGGCTGCCGGACAGAAAATTGTGGCTATTGTGGCGCCATCTGTAACTTCCAACTTCCCACAAACCTGGTATAATCTTAATGGATGGCTAAGAAATATTGGTATAGAAGCGGTCTTTGATGTCAGTTTTGGTGCCGAACTGGCTGTTAAATCCTATATCGAACTGCTGAACAATGAAAAAATCAGTAAACCTGTAATAAGCCAACCCTGTCCGGCTATCGTCACCTATATAGAACTGTATATCCCGGAATTGCTTCCATACCTGGCTCCGATAGACAGCCCTATGCTTCATACCATGAAAATGATAAAAAAATATTATCCTAAATATGCGGAACACAAAATTGCCGCAATATCACCTTGCCTGGCGAAAAAACGTGAATTTCATCAGACCGGACTGGGTGATTACAATGTTGGTTTCAAATCTATAAGCAACCATTTACAAAAAAACAACATAAACCTGTTGCAGTTTCCAAAAGAACACTACACGAATCCACCTGCAGAGCGCGCTGTTGGCTTTTCAAGCCCTGGAGGATTATTGAAGACTGCAGAAAGGTGGGTTCCCGGGATTTCTGAAGCGTCAAGAAAAATTGAAGGAGTTAAAAATATCTATCCTTATCTGGATAGCCTGAGCCAATCCATTAAAAACGGTTCAGCTCCGATTCTTATCGATTGTCTTAATTGTGAAAAAGGATGTAATTGCGGGCCGCTAACAGTTACTGATCAGATTCCGCTTGACGATATCGAACAGGCAGTAAGGACCCGTACACATCAGGCAATCTCTAAATACAGTAAGCCATCCGGAGATGACGCACCCACAAGTCTGGAAAAAATTAACCAAATTGTTTCAAAATTTTGGGATACCGATTTGTATAAAAGAGAGTATTCTGATATCAGCATAAACAACCGGATCATTATCCCTTCAGAGGAAGAACTAAAAAAAATATTCAAGATGATGCGGAAAAACTGTGATGCGGATTTTCATAATTGTTGCGCCTGTGGATATGACAGTTGCACCAATATGGCCATAGCGATTTACAATGGACTCAACAGGCCCGAGAACTGCCACTTTTTCATCTTTGAGGAGGCCAAACTAAAATCAGCCGAAATATCGGAAAACGAGAAACGTTTACGCACAATTCTTTCTACCACATCTGCCGGATTCTGCCTGGCTGATGAAGAGTTCCGCCTGATAGTGGTAAATAACTCCTTCTGTAAAATAATGGGAGCCGAACGGGAAAAACTGATCGGTACCACTTTACTAAAAAAACAATTCGAACGCTGTACCAGTGGCAACGGGTATACTTCTGAGATACGCATAAACCGTCCTGATGGCTCGATGGCGTACTTTCTGTTTATTACAAACCCCTATTTTGATGAGAATAAGGATCTGATGGGATACTTTGCTCTGGTAGTCGAAGTTAGTAAATATAAACAAGATACTGGTACTACAATGAATTTAGGTCCCAAAACTCAGGGAACCTTAGAGCAGCAACAAACTTCTTGAAATTAGCTGCAGCCATTTTTCCTACAAAAATAAAAGCTTTGCAAACATAGCAAGAAAAGAAATTATTTTTGAAGGATAAAGTAACAATTCAACTATCGTTATTCGTTTAGATATTTTCCCATTATTTCTGATTAGATGTTGTTTTAATATTATCCTAAATTCCGTAGTTGGATGCGGCACATTCACTTCCCGATAATAATCGGGAAACCATAGAAGGTGTTTCGACTTTATCACCTTGTCAATAAAGTCTTCAACTCCTTCAAGTCTTATCAATTCAATATGGTACGAGACCGCATCCATCCCTACTGCGAAAATTAGGATTATTTCCTATTTTTCTGATTGATATCACCGCCATCCCAATAATGGGTGATAGCGATTTGATTATTAAGTTGCTTTATAACGCTTATGGTATAACTATTGCGTTTGTTACTTAACCTAAAAACCGCAGTAGATCGACGCGAATAACACGTAATCTATTGCGCATAAAGGCATTCAGTCCTTTCGGTTTTATCACCAGTAGATAAAACCTTCAAGGACTTCAAGCCTTTCTGCATCAATATCT
>CAYYNL010000265.1:0-4394 GCA_964472925.1 uncultured Fibrobacter sp.
CTATTCACCTGAGAAGAATTTTGCAGATGGATATCTGAAAGTATTATATCTTCATTCAACGTTTCTGGACCCAAAAACCGATAACCTCATTAATGGAATCAAAAGCATTCCATCGGTAAAGTCTTTAGACGTATTGGATTGCATCTCATCAATACCCAACCTTGATTATTTAATGGAATATGACTGTGTTTTACTCAGTTCAGACTACTACTGGTCCGATCCTGTTCTTCTGGGCAATATCCTTGCCGATTATGTAGACAATGGTAGATTGGTAATTGCTTTCGCTTTTACTTTTTTGCCTGGCGGAGACTGGCAGATAAAGGGGAAGTTCGCTCAGCCAGATTATTGTCCGATTTTAGCCAATGGTTTTAATTATGGTTGTCTGGCAACCGATTTTATTCAACATGAAATTACCCGTAAAATAAAAACGATTCAATCAGGAATACTTACCAATTCAAAATCGACTCAGGGGAAAGGGATATCCCTTGGAACATACCAGTGTGAACAGTTGTTAGTAGGAGCATATAACCCTGATCGCCCTGTGGTAGCCATAAATGTGTTTCCTGAAAATGGTTATTGGGGTGGTGATCTTATTCAGATGATTAGCAACTGTTTTGATTGGGGCACAAAAAAATGGCTCAGCACCAATCCGGAAAATGCGGTGTTTACTATTGCTCCAGGCTCAACAGAACTGATTAATGTATTGTTGAATTCGCGAAATCTTTTTGGAGGATTATACACTGGAGAAATCGCATTTTCTCATAATGATCCATCAGCAGCAAACCCTTTTATTGTTCCGGTCAACATGACAGTCGATGGATTCCGTAGTTTGAAAACCACCTCTCCTTCACTGCACTTCGACAATGTATGGTATGGAAATTCGGATACTGCTGTATTGACCCTCTCCAATGATGGTAATGAAAACACTACAATATCAACTATATCTATAGACGATTCAGCATTTTACTGTTTAGAATCGGTTCCTGTTAAAGTAAAGGCGAAAAAATCTACTGATCTCAGAGTAGTGTTCAAACCTTATGCGATCAATAGTTTCAATGCCACTCTAACCATAAACAGCGATGCAGAAGACAATAACCTCATTAATATACCTTTGTCAGGAAATGCTACAGAAGGCCCCAAAGCGGCTGTTGAACCATCAACTCTGGATTTCAGCTTTAATCCAAATGATTCACCAGCTGACAAAACAGTGGTGTTATCCAATATAGGAGGAGCAGTACTCAATTATGCAATAAGTATTCGCCAGAAAAATCAGATTAAATACCGGATGACTCATCTTTCAGTACCTAAAGTTCGTAAAAGTTTAATATATAGCCACAAAAATTATAATCATCCTTTCGCCGAGAACAGAGTCATTGTGGGACTGAAAAGAAATGCCAATAATTTTGCTTTACCAAATACTCTTGTACAAACAGGAGTGAAGTCAGTAGTAGAACTGGCAAAGGGAGTAAATCCAGTTACCAAAAACAAAGCATTTGACTTAAGAACTTTATTCAAAATTGAACTGAACAGCAATGGTCAAAAAGCAGTTCTTGATGCGATTGATAAGTTGCGAAAAGATCCTAATGTAGAATTTGTTGAACCAGACTATCTGGTAAAAGCCGTCAAAATTCCAAATGATCCAAATTTCGTTCAACAATACGGGATGAATAATAATGGGCAAACCGGTGGTACCATTGATGCAGATATCGATGCAGTTGAAGCCTGGGATGTATTTACCGGAAGTGGTGAAGAAATAATCATAGGAGTAATTGACTCAGGCGTAGATTACCTGCATCCGGATCTTACAGATAATATATGGCAAAATTTAGGTGAAATTCCTGATAACGGAATCGATGACGACGGTAATGGTTATGTCGATGACTATTATGGATGGGATTTCGCCTACGATGATAATGATCCCATGGATGATAATGGTCATGGAACTCATTGCAGCGGTATAATTGCTGCAAAAGGAAATAATAAAACCGGAGTTTGCGGTGTTATGTGGAATGCCAGAATTATGGCATTAAAATTTCTGGATGAATATGGTTCAGGATACACTTCTGATGCTATCGATGCGATTAATTATGCCACAGCTATGAATGTTCCTCTTACCAGTAATAGTTGGGGTGGTGGTGGTTATTCGCAAGCCCTGGAAGAGGTTATCGCCCAGTCTGGAATTTTGGTAGCTGCGGCAGGAAATTACAGTTCGAATACCGATACCGATCCTTTCTATCCTGCATGTTATGAACTGGATAATATCATTTCGGTCGCTGCTACAGATCACTTTGATAACAAAGCTGAATTCTCCAATTATGGCCAGCAATCAGTTGATCTTGCTGCTCCTGGAGTAGATATCATCAGCACAACTCCAAATAACAATTACGAATTTTACTCAGGGACCTCGATGGCAGCGCCTCATGTTTCAGGAGCTATTGGTTTGGGTTGGAGTTATAATCCAAGTCTATCCAGTCTTGAAATTAAGGATGCTTTGCTTAAAGCTGTTGACACAGTTTCTTCCATGCAGGGAATAACAGTTACCGGTGGAAGACTTAATGTAAATAAATTAATCGATAAAATCGGTCCTAACTGGATATCAATAACACCATTCAACACCGATTCTATTTCTCCTTCAGACAGCCGGGAATTCACAATAACGGTAAATCCTAAAAAATGCATTGCAGGTACCAGAATAGCTAATGTAGTATTCAACACGAATGATCCTTTTAATCCCAAAGTGATTGTTAAGATTAATGTAGAAATAGCTGGCTGTAAATCGATTTACGCCGAAAATGAAAACCTGGACTTCGGTAAAATCTGGGAGGGAAGAGATACAACTGTTTCTATCACACTGATAAACCAGTGTAATGATCTGGTAACAGTCTCAGGATGCAGTTTTGATAATTCTTTGTTCAGTACAGAAATGAATTTCCCTGCATTTCTCCGGCCCTTTGACACTCTGCTTTTGCCAGTTACATTCTCACCTGCAGATGCTTCAGATAATATCAGTGCAGTTGCATTCATCTCAAGTGATGCAGATGACAACCCTTCACTTACGGTTAATCTTAGCGGGAAATGCGTAACTCCACCGATAATATCAATTAATCCACCACATCTCAAAAAATCACTCGACTATGGCATTCAGGATACTTCAACCATTACCATTGCAAATTCAGGAGGTGCAGATTATCAATTTAATGCCAAGACAAAAATCATAAAAAATAAAGACTTATCTCTGGGTAATATTGCTGATGCAGAGCTCTTTGTATATGACTATATGAATTATATGCTGTTGAAAATAGATCCGGAAACCGGTAATTCCTTTGACACAATTAAATTGGTAGATCGGCCATATATCTATGGAATGGCGTATGATGGAGAATTTATCTATTATACTACCGGATACGACGATATTAGTGTGCTTGACATCAATACTAAGAAGCTGGTTCGTACAATTATTGTTCCAAAATGTAGACAAATGGAAGCAATCGGGGTTACAGAACAGCATATTGTAGTAACAGACTCTTACGATGAAAAAGTTTTTATTCTCGACAAAATAACAGGAGATATTGTTACTTCATGGTTTAGCAGAGGAGTTTACGGTTTGGCATGTGTGGAATCTGATAAATCAATCTTTGTTGTTGACTATAATAACGTGGTATATGAATATGGTTTAATGACTGGAACACTTCTGAACTCATACACACCTGAAACTTACTATATTCACAGCTTGTCTTATTCCGGTTCTGCAGAAGTGCTTTTTGCACTAGACTGGGATAATATTATTTATGCTATTAATCCACAAAACGGTTCTATTATTAAAGAATATCCTGCAATGTATGGTGCCTTGTCGATCGCTGCGGATGAAGGTACAAGTAGAGCTAAATGGATTAGACTTCAATCAACAGAGGGAATTATTCCTGCTGGTGAAGTTTTCGCTTTTAAATCCACAATTATCACTGATAAACTGGTATCTGGTGATCATTTTGCAGAAATAATTCTTCAACATTCTCCTGGTATTCTGGCTGACATTTCTATTCCATGCACAATATCTGTATCTGAGGCTAACAGATTGCACAGCAGTCCACCATACATAATTTTTCCTGAAATCTGGAATGGAGGAATCGACTCGACTGTCATATATCTTGTTAATAATGGAAATGCAGCCACCATTGTTTCATCTGCCTCTTCAAACAACAATGTATTCTCTATCGCATCAAGCTTCCCAGTAACAATCGAACCATTTGACAGTATTCCATTTACTATTCGGTGTACACCTAAGAAGGCTGGAACTGTCGAAGGTATTATCACTGTTAAAAGCAATGCAATTGATAACCCGATACTCTCAATACCAGTATCAGCAACCACTGTTAAACCACCCAAGATAAGTATAA
>CAYYNL010000266.1:0-4358 GCA_964472925.1 uncultured Fibrobacter sp.
GATGTGACCGAGTTAGCCTCCAGATTTATATCGCCTATGGATTTTTCGGTGTTAGAGATAACCGATGCAGAATTTAACATACTCTCCTCCGGACACTTTGTTGCAAATGCCGGAAACAGCGTTACTGAAAAAGAAAGACTGACAAGTAAGCCAACCTGCTTTGATGATAATATTATGGGACAGCAGCGGCTTACATTACAATCCAGGGAAAGATTTACCATCTCGGAGATTCCCTTTTTCGTGCTGGGTGGGGTGGAAGTCGATGAGAAATTTCTCAGGTCATTAACTCCGAACAGTGATGTTTCTGTTCTGTTAAAAAGAGGTAAACAATACTGGGGAAAGGCTGATATCAGTTCTATTTCTGAGGTAAATAATGACCGGATACTTATAAATGATAAAGAATATTGGGCTGCAGAGATTAAGTTACCCTATATCGGTACAGATGAAGCGCCTTCACTTATAATATTTATGGAATAAGCTTGCGGATGTGGTAAATTTTCCTGCCATCAATATCAGTTTTCTACCTAATTTTTGAACTGCAGGATAGCTGCAGAGAAAACAGACTCTCATTAAAAGTGGTATATTATATTATAGAACAGTAAAAAAGATTAAACATGAATCTTGCGATTGTTTGACGAGACTCGCTTCGATCATTTTGTTTATCGGACCAGAAGTTTTCCGACCATATCACCAAGTTAGATATGCTCTTTAAAAACTTCTATACCGCTGACCTAAAGGACTCTATGCGATTCATGTCAAACAATTGTACAAATAGGTTAAACTGCTGGTTTGAGGGAGGGAAAAACTATCTATGCAGCAGATAGATCCGATTCATAATCTCGGGTATAATTCAAAGGGGTATACACTTTTTGGCAAATCAAAGCGTTTGAAATACAGAAGTATCAAACGGAACAGGCCCATCGATGCTGTTACCTTTGATGCGGTGGAGCTGTCGGGACAAAAAGATGAATCATACTCCTGGCTGGCTTCTTATATTAATGAGATCCCTGACACAGTAATCAGAGAGCGTGCCAGAGCTTTCCGCGATTCTTTTGAGTCCATCGAAGATTTTCTTGCAGACAAACTGATTATTGATGAGATATAGATTCCCCAAATGGGTATTGCTGACCAGATAAGAAATACTATTCAGGCGAAACTGGTACTGAAGTTCTGTTTACCTCAAAGTATTACTGAGCAGACAGTCTCATGTGTGATTTGTAATGACAAATATGTCATTACCAGAAGTGTTAACTTTTTTATTCCTGATGAGGGCTATGTCTGTTTTGAGTGTGGTGAAAAGTTCGCTCCGGAAATGGCTTACACATTAAATCAGATTAATGATTTTTCAACTAAAAAAATAGATTTCACATTGGAAAAAAACAGAGATCTTCTTTCCACACAGGAATGGAACCAAATTTATGAAACGCTGGACTCTTTGCGGCAGGTCTCAATGGATTTGATTAAAGGTCTTTCCAGGGGAATAGTTGAAGCTCCGGCCGGCCACATTGGTTTGCTTCATTTTGCAAAAGATCTGGTTCGTCCGGTAAGAAAAGAAGGTGAACCAGAAAAAGAGTATCAGTTGAGAGTTAAAACATATCGAATCAGTAAAATATTCGAAAAATTGAAGATTGAAACAGTTGATCGTATAGATAAACTGCAGGAATTCTTTATCAGACTGCGTATGATGGTACAAAATGACAGGGAATGCTGAAAATGGAATTTTTTGATGTAATTAATCCAGATGGTACTTCTGCCGGATACTCCCTACCCAGAGATGAAGTTCATAAAAAGGGCTTGTGGCATCGTACGGTTCATATATGGATTCTAAATTCCAATAAAGAACTGCTTATTCAGAGACGGTCTTTTCAGAAAGAAGTTTATCCCGGATTGTGGGACATCTCCTGTGCCGGTCATCTTTCCAGCGGGGAAGACTGTTACACAGGTGCAATTCGTGAACTAAAGGAAGAACTGGGATTGATTGTAGAATTAAAGGAACTGAATTATTTCTTTACTGTCACTCAGCATTACATTCGCCCTGATCATTTGTTTATTGATAATGAGATTACTGATGTGTTGCTCCTCAATAAAGATGTCGGAATCGAATCCCTGCGTATAGATAGTAACGAAGTGGTGGAAGTAAAATTTATTTCTATTGGTGAATTGCATAAGAGTGTAATAGAAAGAAGTCCTCTGCTGGCTCCTCATGAAGATGAATACAAAAGACTGTTTGAAATGCTGTTAGTGAATTAGTTTTTCCGGAGAAAAAAGTGCGCAACTCTTATCCGATTATGCTTTTATGCCTGCTTTTATTTAATATCAATTGTATAGAAAAATGCTCCGAAAAAAATTCTTCCGACAATCTGCAATCACAAATCGTGCGTGATGGTATTCCATCTATACCTGATTCGTTAAGCAAGCAACTGAAAAGATATCAGAATACCCGTTCTGCCACTTTTCAGGGATGGATGGCTGATGGCAGCGCCATGATCATTCTGACCAGATTTGCAGATATAAACCAGATCCATATGGTAAATCATCCTGGCGGTGCCCGTCAACAGCTTACTTTCAGACAGGAACCGGTAATATTAGCCGATCCCTGTCCCGATGCTTCCAAAAGGCTGATTTTCTTTTTACAGGATAGCGGTGGAAATGAAAACTTTCAGATATATCAACTGAACGCCGATGACTTCTCTGTCAGATTGCTCACCGATGGATCTTCTCAGCACAGTAGCCTCTCGTGGTCAAACAAAGGTGATCTCTTTACTTACACAAGCACCCGGAGAAACGGCCGCGACTGGGATATCTATCTGGGAAATACAGATGCTCCGGAAAAATCAGAAATGATCTTTATGGCTAATGGATACTGGTCTGTACTGGACTGGTCTCCTGATGACCGCAAGCTGCTCTTATCCAAATATGTTTCCAGTACAGAATCATTTTTGCATGTCTTTGATCTGTCAAACAGAAAATTGATTCCTTTATCTGATACCCTAAATGCAGTCTCTCAGGAATCAGGTTTGTTTGCTGCAGATGGAAAAGGAATATTTCTCACATCCGATGAAAACTCCGATTTCAGAACCTTAAGGTACTATGATTTAAACAGTGCAAAAGAGACTGCTTTGACTCCTGATATTCCCTGGAATGTCAGGGAAATCGCTATGTCAAAAAAACGTGAACTGCTTGCGTTTACCACAAATGAACATGGCTTTTCGGGGCTTTATCTGATGGATACCCGTTCTTTTAAAATCAGAAAAATTAAAGCGTTGTCATCCGCAGTCGCTGGAGGTATCCAGTTTCACCCTTATAAAAACCAGTTAGGAATTACTATTTACAAACCGAATATGCCTGAAGATGCCTTTGTTATAGATCTGGATTCATTCACGATCCAACAATGGACTTATAGCGAGACAGGGGAGCTGGATTGCTCCGGTTTATCTGTTCCACAGGTAATAGAATATCCTTCCTTTGACAGTGTAAACGGAAAGCCCCGAATGATCCCTTGTTTTTCTTATAAGCCAAAAGGGGAGGGACCATTTCCGGTATTGATAAATATTCATGGGGGACCAGAGAGCCAGTTCTGGCCCTATTTTTCTTCATCCATTCAGTTTTATGTTAATGATTTGAACATAGCGGTCCTTGCTCCCAATGTACGGGGCTCTGCAGGATATGGCAAAGAGTATCTGTCGTTAGACAATGGGATTGACCGGGAAAATTCTGTCAAGGATATCGGTGCTCTTATAGATTGGATTAAAAAACAGCCAGATCTGGATTCCACCCGAATCGCAGTTATGGGAGGATCCTATGGAGGGTATATGGCTCTTTCTTCCATGATCCATTACAATAAACACCTCAGAGCCGGAATCGATCTTTTCGGAATAAGCAATTATGTGACATTTCTGGAAAACACTGCATCGTACCGAAGGGATCTTCGGAGAGTGGAATATGGGGATGAACGTGATCCTGCTATGCGAAAATTTCTTCTGGACATCTCACCGATTACTCATGCATCAAAGATCCGCTCTCCACTGTTAATTATCCAGGGTGCCAACGATGCACGGGTGCCAGCTTCAGAATCCCGCCAGATTGCAGATGCAGTTAGAAAAAACAAAGGAGATGTTTGGTTTGTGATGTATGGTAATGAAGGGCACGGTTTTAGAAGAAAAACAAACAGGGATTATCAGGATGCGGTTATCGCGCTTTTTTTGAAGAGATATCTTTGTGAATGAAAATTAACGTGATAATACACTTTACTCTGCGTGGTGTACTATCGTATCTATCACCAATACCTGCTTGGCAATACATCCTCTGGGTTCCTCTTTTATTTATCTTTCTCGGAATCATCTTTACTTTTTTAAAGC
>CAYYNL010000267.1:0-4332 GCA_964472925.1 uncultured Fibrobacter sp.
CAGAAGGAAACAGTTCTTTTTACACTGGAGCCCGAAGATATGGCCTACTACAAAGTGGGATCTAAGGAATTTGACGGTTCCGGTAAATGGGAGATACTTACCGGAAATTATAAAGTAAGAGTAGGTACTTCATCGAAGATTACTCCCAAACCTGCAGAGCCGTCCCTGAGTGGTTCTTTTACAGTCAATTGATTATTTAATCAGCACTATGCAGTAATTTTTCTTAAAAGAATCTGTGGAAACTCAGATTCTTTTTATATTTTAGGTGATACTTGTTCAATGAACATTATCGAACGAACAGCCGTTTCTTAGAATGGATACTAGTTGCGATACTATTACATTGTTAAATACCGAAAAGGTCTATTTGCAGTTTTGTCTAAAAAAGGAAGTTCTCTGAAGGGGAAATCATGATTAAACAAAAAAAGATTTTCTGGTGTTACATGGTTAGTTTGCTGGTATTAAATGCTTCTGCAGTAGAGTTGCAGACCGCAAATAACCATTTTAAATTAGCATTACAAGGTAACGGCCATTTCTGGTTTGGACAGGTTAATCGCGGTACAGGTATAAAAGATGAAGCAAATGTAAAAAATATATGGACTGAGCATGCTTATGCCAGCCTACTTTTTGATGTATTGTATAAAGATAGATTCCAAATCGTTGCAGGTATCGAAGCTGAAACAAAATTTTCCTGGAAGGTGCAGGATGAACTTCCAGAGACTAAGATGGCCAGACCTGAAGTCTATATGCTGGAATCTTATGGAAAGTATATGCTATGGTTTGAGAAAAATAAATTAGATTTCACGGCAGGTTTGTTTAAATTTAAATACAATCCTGACGTGCGCAATCTTGGAGAATTTCTGTTCAGATCAGCTACTTATCCTGCATATCTCAAAACCGATTTTGATGATATCAGTGCAAAACTATTGGGATTTAAAATAAGCCATGATTTGAATGGCTGTTTTACTCAGGACCTGCTTTTTACATCCGAAACAGTATTCTATCCTGCGATGGACTGGTCTTTGGCATATCTTTTTAATTACGATCTTTTAAGTAAAGGCTTTTTTAATATTGGTGCAGGAGTAAGCTTTGCACATCTTATTTCTGTTTACGACAGAGGGTTGGTCACCACTCCCAAAGCAGAAGATAACATTTATGTTAAAGACGGGGATACCTCTTATTATTCTTTCAAGGGAAACAAACTAATGCTGAAAACTTCAATAGATCCTTTGGCGTTTGTCAGGCCATCAACCCTTTTTGGGAAAAATGATCTTAAGGTCTATGCCGAAGCGCTTATCGTGGGATTGAATTCATATCCGGATTCAACTTTTAAAAAGAGATATACGCCTTCCTATTCCGATTTGTGGGAGAAAACAATCATTACCTTCGGAGTCAATCTTCCAACATTCACTATTCTTGATGTATTAAGCCTGGAATTCGAATACTGGGGTTCAGAATACTATAATGATTACCGGGATATTTACATATATGCACCCAGACCTCTGGCTCCGGGTCTGAATGATGATATTCGGGAATCAAAATGGAAATGGTCTTTATATATGAAAAGGTCTTTTTTGGATGGCCATATGGCTATTACCGCACAATGCGCTCGGGATCATATGCGACTTTTTAATGTCGTCTATAACAAGGCAAACCACAGAGAGATGCTGGTTCAGGCCGGTGACTGGTGGTGGGTAACAATGATCAGTTTTAATTTCTAAATCTGTAAATAATAAAACTCTGGAGTAAATATGAAATACTGTATACCATTCTTATTATTAATGCTTGTTGCAGCAAAAGGCTATTCCGATCCGGCACTTCTTATCGGAGTCAACAGAAATGCTTCCACCATTACCGGAAATGATACATCTAATATAAGTGATGATCTGAGGTTTGGATTTGGATTCAACATGGGGTTCGAGCAGAACTTTTTAAAGTACTTATCCTTAATCGTCGGTGCAGGGTTTGAGTCAAGAGGAGAAAAGAATGTACTTAGTAAAATGCTGAATAAAGAGACAAATGTCCGACAGGAAACGGTTCAGGAAATAGATATTCTCAATTTACAGATACCTGTCCTGCTTCAGTTTAATCTTCCAATACATATTTTCCGTTTCAGTGTGTTCGGTGGGCCTGATATGGGTATCTTCCTTAAAGGAGAAAAAAGAAACAATAAGAGAGTTTTTGTTCCTGAATCCAATGGCCAGCCAGCCCGTATCGATGAATTATCTCCTGAAGAGATTAATTTTCAACATGATATTAAAATGCTTGACTTGGGAATTACAGCCGGTATCGGGTTTGAAGTTAACACCGGTAAGATAGGTGCTGTTTTTATCCGACCAGCCGTGTATATCGGTCTGATTGATATACTACAATCAAATCATAACAAAGAGGAAAACGTAAACCTTAATGGCAAACATCAGGCATTTAGTGTCGCTGTTGGATATAAATTTAACATAAAAGCATCTTCACAATCTCAATCGGATAAGAGTGAAACTGAGGCCAGGGATGAATCTTCATCGTCGGGCTCTGATGAACAAAGTAAAGATGATCTTGAAGGATACAGAAGCTACATACCGTAAAAGATTTGCATGATGATCAGGCACTGGGTTAACATCAGTGCAATGAAAAAAACAGGAAAATTTGAAACTTCGTATTTCAAATTTTCCTGTTCCATAACAAAAGATTTTCCAGAAAAAAATTATACCAATACAGGTACGGACAAAAATATATATTGAAGATCCCATAACACTTGAACGAGTTATGGGAAATGCCAAACCAGAATTTCCGACATTTTCCATCAATTAATCTCTATTGCACTGTCCGATTTTTTCTCCGGATATTTCGATATTGGAATCGTGCTGGAAAACAGTTCGATTCATCTCTTAATATTCTTATTTCTCATTTTTTTATCAGAACAAATCGATTTGTCAGACGGTTTTGAGTAAGTAGCAGAAACTAATGCTGATAAGCTTTTAATTTAACATTTCTTTCCCTTTCACATTTCTAAAACACCTATCAAAACTAAGGAGGCGCTATCATGCGTGTAGCTCTTTTTTCCTGGGAGTCTTTACATTCAATCAATATCGGCGGCCTGGGTGTTCATGTGACTGAACTTGCTGCCGGTCTGGAACGCAGGGGGCACGATGTTCACGTTTTTACCCGCCGTAAACAGGATCAGAGCCACTATGATCGGATCGACGGAGTCCATTACCATCGTGTCGATCATGGTATCAGTGACAATTTCGTTCAATGTATGGATTGGATGTGCAAGGCTATGGCCCACCGCTTTTATGAAGTAACTTCAATGATCGGTAAATTTGAATTGGTTCATGCTCACGACTGGTTGACTGGCAATGTGCTTAAATATATCAGTGATGGCTTTGGTACTCCAGGTATTCTAACAATGCATTCTACCGAATATGGTCGTGATGGGAATGTTTTTCACGATGGTTTTGCAAGTTGGATAAGGGACACCGAATATGCAGCCTGTAATCATGCTAAAATAATAATATCTATAAGCGGATTTCTGGCAGAAGAGATTCAGCGTATATACGGAGTGCATCATTCCAAGATTCATGTGGTGCCAAATGGAGTTGCATATCACCATTTCAACGGCTATCTTGAACCAGGGCCGGTCAAGGCTCGCTACGGAATAGCTCCACTTGATCCTACCATCTTAGCTGTAGGGCGTATGATTGCGCAGAAAGGTATGGATCTTCTGGTGGAAGCTGTACCCATGGTACTAGGATACTTCCCCTCTGCAAAATTTATTATTACCGGTGACGGTCCAGAGAAAGAGGGACTGGTTAACCGTGCCAATCAGTTGGGTGTTGGCCATGCAATCCGCTTTCTGGGAAGTCTCTCCAGGGGTGAGTATAGTGAGCTGATGCGTTCAATTGATATTCTGGCATTACCAAGCCGTAACGAACCCTTTGGCATTGTGGCACTGGAAGCCTGGGCGGCTGGGAAACCGGTGGTAGCAACTACTGCCGGTGGTCCAAGAGAATATGTGTGGCATAATGTAAACGGATTCCTGGTAGATGCCAATCCCGGAGGCTTGGCTCACGGTATCGGTTCATTATTGGCTGATCACGATCATTGCCGTGCCCTTGGCCGCAATGGAAGGATAGCGGTTGAAGAAAAGTTCAACTGGGATACTGTTGCATCTTACACCGAAGGCGTGTATAATGCTGCACTCTGCTAAGAAAGCGAATATTTCGGTGATTTACTTTATTGGGTGATTATCAAAACTGGAGTGGCTTTAAACGGCTACTCCCGATTTTTGGAAGCATATTAAATTTTAAACAATAAGGGCAAAGGAAATATCTATTCTTC
>CAYYNL010000268.1:0-4255 GCA_964472925.1 uncultured Fibrobacter sp.
TAAATAAGAAAGAGATTGATGTGTACAGGAATAATAATTAGCTGCGAGCATGGTGGAAATCAGATACCTGCATGCCTGAGCGATCTTTTTAAAGATCAGTACCAAATGCTTCAAAGTCATCGGGGATGGGATCCGGGAGCATTGCAATTAGCAGAAAAGATAGCTGCCAGATTCCATTGTCCGTTTGTTTTCGAAAAAATCAGTCGTTTGGTGATTGATCAGAACCGGTCTTTGACAAATAGAAAGGTTTTTTCTGAAATTACCACATCACTTTCTTCTGAGCAGAGAGAAAAGATTATTGCCTGTATATATAAACCGTATCGTATTGTAATCAACTCCACAATAAATAATCTTCTTAAGAAAAATCGCAGAGTCTACCATTTTTCCATTCACAGTTTTACGCCGGTGTTAAATGGGATATGTCGCAATGCTGATATGGGTCTGCTTTACAATCCCAAGCGGAAAATGGAAAAATGCTTCTGTATAGAGCTTGTCAGAAAATTACAAAATGAGATACCTGGAATTCGGATACGGCGTAACTATCCTTATAAAGGGACTTCTGATGGGTTAACTACTGCGCTCAGAAAGCGGTTCAGCAGTAGCAGTTATGCTGGAATAGAGATTGAGGTGAATCAATTGCACCCGTTAAAGAGTACGGAATTATGGAATTTTATTATGGAGAAACTGCCATGCAGTATAGGTGAGATTATTGGGGCAGAATCGCCCCAATAAACATTAAAAACCCTGCAGACCACAGCAGCGGGTGCAAACTGGCATAAGGCCTCTTTTCATTTCACGTCTGAACTTTTTAAAGGGTTCGCCATTCCAGATCTCATAAAAAGACTGGGTATTGATATTACCGCAGGTGTAATCCTGATAGTCACGACAGGGGGTCACCCGTCCATCAGGTGAAATTTCTGCTGTAAAATAGATACTTTCGCAATTGGGGTATCCACAGTGCCAGCTATGATCAACATAGTAGCGTCGGATATCGCTTTCCGATTCGATATCAGGAAGAAACTGAGGAACACAGGATTTGCCTCTGGAGATCATCTGTATCTGTTTTATCTGAGAGGCGGTCTCGACCGGATCGACATCATTAAAACAGGATTTGAGGTATCCACGATGGTTCTTAGGTTTTGTGCCAAAACGTTCTTCGAAAACTTTTTCATGAAGAGCTGCACGCTCTTCGGTTATGAACCAGCCAAAGTAGAATGGATGCAGCTGTGCCTTGTCCAGAACCAGCTTATGAATATCAACCAGATGAGAATAGTTATTATTTGAAATAACAGTTATAGGAACGATTAGCGGAAAAAGGATGTTCTTATCCTTTTTGATTTTATCGGCTTTTTCTATGACAGCCATGGTTTTTTCGAAGTTATCTGATTTTTTCCCATTCGCAGGGGAACGCATAAGATTTTGAGATTCCGCATCCCACCCATCCAGGCTCAGAAAAAGGACCTGTAGTGAACCGGTATCTATCAGATCTTCAATGATTCTATCGATATCCTGCGCGTTAGTTACTATCGAACCTTTAAGCTTATGGCGTGCCAACTCTTCAAACAGGGGAAGCAGTGGCTTCCACATGGTCGGCTCACCTCCCCAGATATAGTAGAAGGGACGATCACGGCGGGTTTCAAAAACGACTCTTTTAACTACATCAAAATCAAGCTGATCTAGACGTTCGCCACGTTCCAGTTTCAGCCGGAGATGACCATTTTCACCCCATTGACCACAAGAGCCGCACCGCAGATTACATACTTCATTAACCCGTAAAGAGATCTGCCCAACAGCAATATTCTTTTGGGGGTCCTTAACACCCAGATATTTTCGAAACTGTTGAGGGATCATGTGCCAGGAGTCGCTATGATTGAATAAACCTGGAATCAGGTATTGCTTCATGAATGGCCATGGTATCAGGGCCTTTCCTCTAAATTTCGCCATTGCTTCAGCCTTTCAAAACAGAAATCGATCACATCCAACCCCAAATTTTATAGGCAGGATATGGGAAAAATTCTATGAAATATATATAGTTTCACTCTGTTTTTGCATCAGAGCCTTAAAACATTTATTTCAGATCATCACCGAAAACCCTTCAAAATAGTATAACCGGGAACTGTGTGAAACGAAATAATACTATTGGATGTATGTAATTTACTCTGCGATCGCCTCCAGTTCCAGTTGCTTCTCTTCCCATTGTTTGATAAGCCGGTCCAGCTCTGTTTGCAGCGAATCAATCTGTTGTGATGTTTGATAAAGAAGCTCATGATTTGATGCATTTGATGGGTCGTGAAGAGTCGTTTGCAGCGCTGCCAGTCCGTCTTCAGCAGATGAAATCTCCTTCTCTAGTTTCTCTATGGTGCGGGCAAGCTTTTTACGGAGTTCGCGATCTTTAATTCGTTGCTCTTTAGTTTCGGTATCGTTTTTCCAGTTTGAGCTTTTGGGGGAGGAATTATTCTGTTCTGTAGTGTCATTTGGGAAAAGCATCTCCAGATAAGTGCGGTAATCAGAGAGTGTGCCGGGAAAGTCCCGAATCATTCCTGGTCTGATCTCAATGATTCTGGTGGCGATTGAAGAGATAAAGAATTCATCATGGGAAACAAACAGAATTGTGCCACTGAATTTTTTCATGGCTTCTGCCAGCAGTTCCACTGATTTGATATCCAGATGGTTAGTTGGTTCATCAAGCAGAAGAACATTTCCAGGACTGGCAAGGATAGTGGCAAGTACCAGTCGTGCTTTTTCTCCCCCTGAAAGTACTTTTACTGTTTTGTCTACAGAATCTCCGCTGAACAGAAAAGCACCAAGGATATTTCGTACAAAGGTTTTTTCTGTATTTATGGAATCCTGAATTACTGTTTGATAGAGAGTTTTTTCGGGGTCAAGCTGTTCGAGCTGGTGCTGTCCGAAATATCTGATAATGACATTATGACCGTACTTTACCGACCCGGCTATCGGTTGTAAAAGTCCGAAAGCAAGTTTCAAAAGAGTGGATTTACCGGCTCCGTTGGGACCCACAATGGCGATTTTATCACCTCTGTTTACAGACATAGTAAAATTGGAAAATATCAGCTTGTCATCATAAGCGGCTTTTACAGCGTTAAACTGTAAGGGGGTGACACCTGATTGTGATGGTTCAGGAAATGAGAAATGGATAGACTTAGCCGATTGGCGCAGTTCAGGCAAATCCGCACGAAGCTTATCTATAAGTTTCATTCGCGATTGTGCCTGGGTAGCTTTGGAAGCTTTAGCTTTGAAACGTTCTACAAATCTCTCATTTTGAGAGATTTTAGCTTCCAGATTACGTGCTTTGTTAAGCTGAGCAGCTTCAGTTTCTTCCTTTGTTCTGATATACGCATCATAATTTCCCTGATACAGGGTAATTTTATGGTTACAGATATCTGCAATACTGGTGGTAATCCGATTTAAAAAATCGCGGTCATGACTGACAATCAGCATACCGCATTTTTGTTTTTCCAGATATTTTTCCAGCCAGACCAGCGAATCCATATCCAGATGGTTAGTTGGTTCGTCCAATAGGAGATAATCCGGAGCTTCCAGAAGCAGTTTTCCCAGCACGGTTCTCATTCGGTAGCCGCCTGAAAGTAACTGAATCGGTTGGGACCAGTTCTCTTCAGGAATACCCAGGCCCCCAAGGATCATCTGTGCTCTTGCAGTTAAAGAATAACCGTCATGGTAATCCATCGCACTGCAGAGGGAATCAATTTTTTTTAAAGTATCTTTCAGCAAAGAACCGTCTGTGGCAAGTCTTTGAAGCTGTTCTTCAAAATTCAGTATATGGGCAAAAGGCTGGAGCACTATTTCCAGTGGCGTTTTCTGATCGAGGATTTCTACCTCCTGGGGAAGGTAGCCGATTCTCATATCGGATGGTTTGCTGATTGATCCACTATCAGGGAGTTCTTCTCCTCCCAACATTCTTAGTATGGTGGTTTTACCAGAACCATTTACTCCTATCAGACCGGTACGGTGTTTTTCGTTGATAGATATAGTTACCGATTCCAGCAAAATGGTGCTGCCATACTGTTTTGAAACGTTTTCTAAGGTAATCATAATTTTAAAAAATACAAACAGCTGAAAAACAAAAAAAGTTATCTGATCGGTGTGTGGAAACTGCGAAATTCAAGGCATAATTATTTCTCGAGAAGAAACTCTGGTTAAAAAAAAGAATCGCCGGGTATAAAACCCGGCGCTTCCGCTTCACCCAAATTGTTGCAAGAGGGACTTGCAAAGGTAG
>CAYYNL010000269.1:0-4211 GCA_964472925.1 uncultured Fibrobacter sp.
AATTTTTCAGTCGGAGTGACTGGATTTGAACCAGCGACCACTTGAACCCCATTCAAGTACGCTACCAGGCTGCGCTACACTCCGATGAAGAGCCTTTAAAATAAATCCGGACCATATTTATGGCAAGTCCACTTTTTCTGTACCTGCAATAAATCCTACTTTTTTTTAAGCATACCTTTTGCTACCGCCCAGATAAATGCAACAATTCCAAATATTATTAGTATAATACTTCCAATTATAATTTTTTCAGTTCTTCGTCCAACACTTCCCAGATACTTACCTACCCATTCGCCTGTGGCGCTTATCTTATCAAGTCTTTTCTCAATGAATTCATTAATATCCATCTCTTCTCTTTTCATCAATTGTCCCCTTGAACAAAATCATCCATCTGATTACATAATAAAAGTACATCTTTATTTCGTTTGTGTCAAGAGCTATAACAATCCTGCTTCATCTCAGATGGATAATTTTGTTTTTTATGGAACTACACAACGCAGATCAAGCATTTATCTGAATCCTGTGAGGCTTTACCTCCTCCATTCTGGGCATAATAATCTCCAGCACGCCATTCTCCAGCTTGCCAGATATATTATTCTTGTCAAACTCCTCGCTTATAGAGAAAGCACGGTAATAATTTCCGATATCAAATTCCTTTACCATGCTTTTCCCCTCAGGTTCTTTGAAAGAAAGCTTTCCTTTGATCGACAATATATTGTTTTCATCGATTTCTATACTCACATCCCCTTTGCGTACTCCAGGCATATCTACACTGAAAATGAGTGCTTCACGATTATCATAAATATTGACATCAGGTGAAAAGGAATTGGATGGCGATATAAGCTGTTCGATCGGTGAATTACCTGCCGGAACCTGTTCTCTTTTTCCCATTTCAGCCATATACTCCCCTTTGTTGAGTTAGAATTCCACCGCTATCTGTCTTGGTTTTGCCTCTTCTGTCTTTGGAAGAGAAACTGTTAACATACCATCTTCAAATTTTGCCTTTATCTCATTACTTTTTATTGACATGGGTATCCTGATAATCTTCTCAAAATCCCCCTCTGGTTGCTCCTGTCTTAAAAGCTCTGATTGTCCATATTTTTTGAATTCCCGTTTACCAGTAATGGTAAGCGCACCATCTTGGTAATTTATCTCGATGTTTTCTTTGGGCACTCCAGGAATCTCTGCGACCACATAAAGTACATCCCTGGAATCATACAGATTCACTAATGGAAACTGAAATTCGGTGATACCAAAAAAAGGAGCCCTGGAAAACATCTTATCCATCATTTTCCGCATCCTCTCAAACTCCCGTATAGAATCGGTAACCCATTGCATAGTATCCCTTTCTTCTAAGGTTTAAATACATTTCGACCGATTATCGAATACAACAAAAAGCATACCAGAAAGGAATTGTTAGTAAGGGCTCTATTAACTAATTCATTGGGTGATTTAAAAGCCCCCCGCAGGAAAGCTCAAACCATTGACAAGGGGGGATAATTAGGAGATCTTTTCAACCAGGTTTATTTGTTTTAAGGACCTTGTATCTATTGGCTGATAAACAAGTATAGCAGGCAGAAAAAAGAAGCAATAATAATAAAGTTACGCTCTAGCCAGGCACTTATTCCGCCAACCACCATTGTGCCACCGGAAAAACACCAATAGTCCCCTAACCCACTCATCGGCAGCTAAAGCAATCCAGATCCCCAAAAGACCCCATTGCAATGCTATTCCGAAAATATAAGCAAACAATACTCCGATACCCCACATAAAGATCACCCCCACACAAACAGGAAAACGTATATCGCCAGCCCCCTTTAATGCCGGAATAATTATCACATTGAAAGCTCTTCCAGGTTCATAAATTACCGCAACAATAAGTACAGTATATACCAGCCCCTGTATGTGAGCGTTATCTGTAAATAGATGCACTAAAGGAACCTGAGCAATCTTTGTTACAATCACTAATGAAAGTGAGATTAAAAAACCTGCCAGAAAATATCGGTAAACTTTACGGTGTGCCTCATCGCAGCGTCCTGCACCCACCAGGTACCCTACCTTGATCTGCGCTCCATTACCAATTGATATTGAAGTGATAAAAACATATCGAAGAAGGGTCAGTGAATACACAGTCGCTGCCATGGCTTCGGTTCCAAGTTTAGAAATCATGCCCATTATCACAATCTGCCCAATATTATAAGAAAGATTCTCCCCTGCAGAAGGAACTCCAATGGCTAAGATTTGTCTATACACTTTACCAGAGACATTAAAGATTTTCCTGAAAGGAATATGAATATCATCATGTCTGATTATCATAAGGAGCATCATTATGCAAGCTGCAGCCTGACTTATAGCAGTTGACCAGGCTACACCCACCACACCTGTTACCGGCAAACCAAAAGGGCCGTAAATAGAGATATAGTTCCCTGTAACATTAAGTACAAGTGCGAAAATATTAACTATCATTGGCTGGCAGCTATATCCATAGGTGCGTAAAATGGTAGAAAACACCATTGCTAAAGCCACAAACACCGAAGTCGCTCCGTAGATGGTAAGAAACTGCCATGCAAAATGGTGGACCTCTGCATCAAGTTTATACAGATCCAGTATAGCATTGGCAGATAAAGACATAAACATACTCAACACACCCGCAAAAAGAAAAGCCAACTGCAGACTGGATAAACCAACCAGTCCAGCCTCTTTTTCTTTATTTGCACCAATATTCTGAGAAATCAAAATCCCGGAACCAGATGCTACCATCAGATATAACAGTTGCAAAAAGAAAATGAATTGATTTATAAGCCCTACCGCCGCAACCGCTTTCTCCGAGTACGCGCTTAACATAAATACATCTGCACTGTTAAGACTTATACGGATCAGGTTCTCTACCATAATCGGCCAGCTTAAAGCCAGAAGCCCAATCTCTACCTTTTTATTAGAACTATTTGAAACCGGTAAATCGAATTGTTCGTTTTTTTTAACCAAATGAGCCAAAGACATAGTTTTTTTCCGCGTCTTAAGAAATCGCTGCATAAAATCATGCCAAAATACATTATGGGCTAAGATTTTCTCTAATCCAGATAAAACAATTAACACACTATTTGCTATTATCTCCAAAGATTTCTCGGGCAACTATTTTAGAATTAGATCTGTTCAACAAATGTATATTACCTGAACTTCGACGTTCACAAGTTATAAATAAAAGGGATTTTATGGCTGTCCAAATCTTACTAAGCATCTGCATTCTGATAGTGTTAGCCTGGTTATTTTACATCAGTCAGTCTCAGGAGAAAAAGGAATTCAAACCTGAAGGAGAAAACATCGTCCAACTGTCTCATGGAATAACCTGCTATGAGCTTTGTGGCCCGGAAAATGCTCCACTTGTTGTGCTTATTCACGGTGGTACTATTCCCATGTGTACCTGGAATGAACAGATAAAAAGGTTCACAGATGCAGGTTTTCGCATACTCCGGTATGATCAGTATGGAAGAGGCGGTTCACAAAGACTCTCGATATCCTACACCAGAAAAGTTTTTTCCGATCAACTGCACGATTTACTCGATTCGCTTAAGATCCACCAACCGGTACATCTGCTGGGACCTAGCTTCGGTGGTGCAATTTCTCTAAGCTTTGCCTCCCGTTTCCCACAGCAGGTAAAATCAATAGTACTGATCTCCCCTGCAGTCAACATCTTCCATAGTGATTCTTCACTACGATTTCCACTTCAAATATGCACTTTCCCTATTATTGGCGACTTTATCTTCAGAATTTTTATCAAGGAAAAAATGATTCAAAGAGGCCTGGAACTTATCTCCGATCCATCCTGCAGAACAACATTCCAAAATCAATTTTTTGTCAAAGGTACAGAAAAAAGCCTTTTATCAGCTTTTCGCACCGATGCCTATGGTGACTACCATGAAGAGATATCGCTTACCGGTAAAAACATTAAAAACATATTTCTGATAAGAGGTAAAAACGACAAAGAAGTAACTGAAAAGATGGTTTTACAAACTAAGGCAGATCTTCCGGATTGCAGATTTCTGGAACTGGAAACTGCCGGACACTCTCCATTCTCAGGTGAAAATGGTCCTGAATTCACTCAGACACTGATCGATTTTTTCAAGGAATGTGAACACAGTTCAAAAAAAGCAGTTTAATCTGTCGGTTAACATTGAAAACTGCACTATTATGGAAAGTACAATTTATTCTAATTA
>CAYYNL010000270.1:0-4164 GCA_964472925.1 uncultured Fibrobacter sp.
AGTTCAAAAGGCTCCAGATGAATGTCGCTGGCCCTGAGCCGGACCGCTTCATGGATAATATCATTTACTATGGTAATGGTGGATGCACTCAGATTAATTGAGAATCGCTTTTCCGAATCTTTCTGTTCTTTTGGGTTTTTCTCAGAGATTGGCCCATAATGTTTGGATATGAGTTTAAGAAGATTATCCCGGTTCGTTTTTCTGGGTATTAAAAGTTTTCCAGTAAAGAGCTGTAGCTTTTGCAGGGTGTCAGGGTTCTCCGGAGAAACCATCATGACTTCCAGTCTTCCCTTGGTATCTATATTATAAGGAATAGTAAGATATTCGATTGCCAGATTATAGGGGATGAGCGACAGGATAGAATGAGAAATAGAGAGTTCCTGGAGAGGAGAATCTGATTCTTTTATTTCGATTGATGGACTGGATATGCTCTGCATGGTAATATCCGGAAATTAGATGATTGGGAAGAAGTAGTATAAATGATGGAGAAGGGTGTAGGAAGAGTTTTGTTGTATGATGGCAAATTGGTGAAGGTCAGAAATGATGAAGGCTTATAATTAAAAAAATCTGATCAGGTAACAATTATGCAAATACAAACGGGTGAATAGGACCGGTTGGATAACTTAATTACCTTTATAGGCAAAAAGATAATTGTGTTGACGGATTTTGGCAACACTTTAACAGTTAAAATGATAATAAATATTGATATATCTACTATTCCAAATTATTTTGACTTGTCAGTTATATAGTACATTGATTATAAACAGAATTACTATCATTCAAAAAAGTGCTGTTGGGCAATTATAATATCTGTATTGCTGTTATTAATAAATGAATAACAAACAGTAACAATTTACAAGGTTACAACGAAATGAAAAAAATGCTCATTTGGTCATTTGTGTTTATGTTGTCCGCAAGACTGTTTGCCTTGCAGACATCTTCCGAAGCTGTAAACCCTTTTAATCAGTTTATGGCACCATCAGGAGGATGCGACCTGTATTCCGGTAATGCAGCATTTTCTATACCACTTATAAATCTTCAGGGATATAATGGTACCGATGTCCAGGTGGCGCTGTCATACTCCAGTAATGTGACTGTAAATGCACGAAGTCTTAATAAAATTGGTTCTACTTCATGGGTGGGATTGGGTTGGGCACTTCAGTTTGGTTCAATAAAATGTGATCATAAAGGTACTCCAACCCACGATGATGATGAATTTTACTATATCGCAGGAGCTGGAAATGTAAACCGTATTCTTAGACCAAATCGTTTGAAATACAAAATATGTAGTTATTATCCGCATAATACTCTGGATAGCATAAATTCAGTAGTTTTTGATGACAGCGGAAAATGTTCCTGGTTCAATTGCCGTCGCACGGATAGGAATGATGATTATGCCTTTGTATTTGAAGGTAAACTACTTCTTCATAAGGACGGGGAATACTGGTTTCATGTAAAATCAGATGATGGATGTAGGCTTTATATTGACGATACGCTGATAGTTGATTCGGATACTATTCAGGAATTTGCAAATCCAAGTCTTGAAAGAAGTGGAAAAACTAATCATAAAACTGCTGGCTATCATGACATTAGGGTAGAGTATTTTCAGGATCATGGAGATAGAGGACTACATATTGATTATACTTCTCCAGGCGGAAAAAGACAATTGTTACCAATGGAAGATTTAAGGGATCCGGACATTCCTGTCGAAGATCTTGATAAAAAGTTTTATGTTGAAAATATACCTTATCTCAAGTGTGAACCTGTGGATTTTGACAATGATGAAATCTATGATTTCTGGCAGTTGACCAGTACCGATGGAACAAGAATGATCTTCGGGAAATTAGATGTTGATGACACTTTGAAAAGCGCAGTTCGCTATACCTTTGCTCATAACGGTTCTGTTGGTGCTATAACCAGTGGAACACCACATCTTTACCCTTATCAGTGGGATCTTAGAGCTATTATAAATACTTTTGGTGATACAGTAATGTATTGGTATCAAAAAGAAAATTGTTCTGTTGTAACTAACGATTTCAACAGTAATAGCCTTAAACTTTATTACACCAAAGCATCATATCCTGATTCGATTGTAAATTCTAATGGGAAGTCTCTTAAGTTTATTTTAGAAGAAAAAAAGAGCGGTGCGTTTGTAGAGCCTTATGATCCATATAACTATCATAGCGAACCGGATGGGTACATGGAGATATATGAAAGCAGGCGTTTGAAACAAATTCATATTTATTCTCCTGAAATTACTACACCAGTAAAAACAATTAAGCTTGATTATTATTTTCTGAATCAGCATCTTGGAAACCAATTTTTAAAATCAATGCTTAAATCAATTGAGTGGAGAAATAACATTGCTGGAGAAGTGGAAAACCGCTATGATTTTGAATACTATAATGATTCTACACAGTCTGATAATAATTCAGGTTATAATCCCAATCATCATTATGGAGCTATAAAAAGTATTAAAGATTACCATGGCGTTTTAACTAAATACATTTACAATCAAATTGAGGAAAATGATTATGATTCAGGCTCATATACAGGAAACCCAAAAGAATATAGTGAATGTGTTAAAAAAAATGCATATTTGCGAATTAAAAGGGGAATTTTAAATGATAACACAGAGCCTTTTATTCATGGTGACAATGTAATAGGAGTTCATGGTGGGACTTATGATAATGGAAAAGAATTTATTGTCGTATTAGGGGGTAAAAAAAATGACAGATTGTGGTTGTATACATTTGATGGACACAACTGGATATTGGATTCAATAATTAATTGTAAAGTTTTCTATGCAAAGGATCCCAAAAATGTCATTACATTCAACAATGGAATTTTATATTCCAAAATTGGTGCAAATAATGATGCATTGATATTGTTTTGGCAGAATGGAAAATGGAACCTGAATAATATTGCAATTGCACATCAAGGTAATCATGTAACAAACGTCATACTTGGAAATGACTTCCTGATAGTTCAAGGTGGAGATGGTTCAAACGATAAAGACCGGATTTGGGTATATAGAAGAAAAGAGAATGAATGGATACATTATAAGGAGCTCTTTGAGTTCAGGCCCTATGAGCCACATGCTACTGAACTAAGAATAGCTGCTGGAGACAATTTCTTTGTAATAACCAGAGATAACACTAATGATGCATGTGTGTACAGATGGAATGGCAGCGAATGGGTTCGCAAAGAGCTGCCTAAAAATTTCGCAGAACCTTATCGTAGAGTTTGTGCATGCAATAATTACTTTGTAATAACAGGTGGTAGTAAAGATGATTATGTATGGTTATATTACTGGAGTGGCGACAGTCTTAAGGAAACCGCATATAAATGTACACTTATAGGTGATAAAGAAAGAACAGTATGGGCTTTTCCTTCATCCGATTATTTTGTAATGAAACAGGAAGGGGATGTGCAAAAAAATTTATGGATAATATCATGGAACGGTAAGCAGTGGATAGAACAGAAATCGGAAAACCTTACTTCTGGCCAACGTTACTCACATGTATATCCAGGGCCTGATTTCTTTGTTGTCAGAGGAGGCGATCCGCAAATATATGATCAGTTTCGACTATATCGGAAACTAAACAATCCGTTAAATAATCCACAAGATAGTATTTGGATAAAAGAAATTAATTGGGAGCGTCTGAAAGATAAAAACGGAAAAGATATAAATGATGAATATGAAGTAGCTGCAGGAAATAACAGTTTTGCAATTACTACTACAGGAAAAGGTAGTCCTGATGAAAAAATGTATAGATGGATATATCGATATAACGGCAGCAGTTGGGATAAGATTTTTGAATCGGATGCTTATAGCAGGCATAAACATGGTGACGATGATAATAAAATACGATATTCCATTTGTGCAATTTCTGGTGGTTATGGTTTTGCAACAACAACTTATGTACACGATGATCTTCGTCCTGAGAATATAAATATAGAGTTTGTTCACAAATTTCAAGATGATTTTTATTCAATAAAATCATACGTAGTTTCCAGAAAGGATGTTATCTCCCTCTCGACATCAGAAACTCTTACTACCACTTTTGAATATGACAGCAGCTATTTTGATTCGTATATCGGATCACTTAAATTTCACAAAGTAAGTGTTATCACTGAAAATAACGGAAAAACAACTAATTA
>CAYYNL010000271.1:0-4124 GCA_964472925.1 uncultured Fibrobacter sp.
AGCTTTCAATGATCACAACAAAATGGGGTTGCCACTAACTTTGGGACGAAGTCTATTTATTTGATGACAATAAAAAGAGCAAAAGCATTTGTTTGACTTTATTTTATTCATTAAATCGTAAGTTATAATTAATTTAGTAATGATTTGGTGGTAGTTATTCCCATGATCAATGCTCAAGGGCAGTGGAAATATCACACAATCATTAGAAACGCAAAAATTTCAGTAGTTAAAAAAAATGAAAAATGTGGATACGCAAGATATTAAAGGTTTTGAAACAGATGGAACTTATTGTAAAGCGTAGGGGCAGGTAAAAACAGACAGAATAATAATGTAAAGATTACGCTTAAGTCTCCAGAAAAAACAGCGCTACTATTAAAGTTCATGATTTGGAAGGCAGAATAATATTTACAGATATGATTAAAATCAATGGTAAATATCGGTAGTTATAGCTTTAATTGTATCGGTATGGCTAAAGGATACTATATAATTAAATTAAGCTCAGGAGATCTGAATCAACAGGTGGGGATCATTATTACTGGAAAAATGAAATGACAAACCGGGATATTAAAATAGAAAGGTAATAAATGTTATGTATATTGCGGTAAGAAAACGGCTACATTTGTTAGTTAACCTGTTTTGCATTGGTCCATTTTTGAGCACAATCAATGCTGCAGAAGTCATGCGTGAAATGACATCGATGGAAATTGTCTATGATATGAAAGTAGGATGGAATCTGGGCAATACTCTGGATGCCTGGGCTGATGGAGTCAGCGGACTGGAAACTGAGACATCCTGGGGAAATCCTAAAACAACTAAAGCCTTGATCGATGCAGTAAAGGAGAAAGGATTCAAAACTGTAAGAGTGCCGGTAACCTGGAAAGCTCATTTTGGTTCTGCTCCGTCATATACTATCGACAAAGAATGGCTAGACAGGGTGGAAGAAGTAATTAATTATGTACTGGATAATGGTATGTACGCCATCTTGAATACTCACCATGATGAATGGGTTACCCTTACAGCATCATCGCAAAGTGAAATAACCGATAAAATTACCAAAATTTGGGCTCAGATTGCCGATAGATTCAAGGATTACAGTGATTATTTGATCTTTGAGACATTAAATGAGCCCCGACTCTATGGGACTCAATATGAATGGACCGGAGGTACAGAAGAAGCCCGAAAAATACTCAATGCTTACAATTTGGCAATCGTTAATACAATCCGTAGTAGTGGTGGAAACAATGCCAAAAGGCACATTATGATTCCAACTCATGCTGCAACTCCTATGGATGTTGCACAGGATGATCTTGTTATTCCTGAAAATGATAAGAGAATAATTATTTCGCAGCATACTTACTGGCCGTATAATTTCACGATGAATACAGGTGATGGTGCTACAACTTCGTGGGGCAGTCAAAAGGATCAGACCGAGTGCATAGATGAACTTGATAGAATTGCGAATAAGTTTGTTAAAAAAGGGATTCCTGTTATCATTGGTGAATGGGGATCTATTGAGAGATCAAATACTTCTGACAGAGCCTTTCACGCAGAGTTTTATGCTCGGGAGGTTAGGAAAAGGGGAATGCTTCCGATTTGGTGGGATAATGGTTATGAAAAGTCAGGTGGATTTGCATTAATAAGCAGAAAAAAACTGACATGGATATTTCCTTCGATTGCTGATGGAATAATTAAAGGAGTAAATGATGGGACTCCAGTAAGTCAGAAAGAAGCAAGTAAGATTACTTTTAATACAATTGATTATTCGACCGGTAAAATACACTATTCACTGGCAAAAAACTCCTTTGTTGCATTAAATGTATATAACATGATGGGAAGAAGTATTTATGGTATGAAAATTCTTAATCAGTCTGCTGGAAATTATTCCATAAGTTTTTCAACTGATAAATTTTCTTCAGGTAAATATATACTTCAATTAAAAAACAACGATAATTTGGTTTCAAAAAAAATAGTATTAACAAAGTAATAATCCTAATTTACGCAGCTGCGGTGGATGTAGTCGCGTATCATATTGAATTGATAAGACTTGAAGATGTTGAAGGCTTTTATCTATAAGGTGATAAAATCGAAACACCGGCAATGGCTTAGCAATCAATAGGTTACGTGATTACGGCCATATCCATCGGTAGTGCGTAGAATTTAGGATAATTTTAGGAGAGGGAAGCGGCCCTGAACAGGCTTACAGGATATAACTTTTAGATCTGTCGGTATTAGTGTTAGTTTATAAAAGAGTAATCTCCTAAAACACGCAAATCATATAATATAAAAATAAGCCTGGCAAATAATACCAGGCTTAAAAATATAACAGGTAAAGAAGACGATTTTATGGTCTGGTTATGATGGTGATAAATCCACTACCATTAATGGTATCAACCTTGTTACCAGCCAAATCGCTAAGGCCGGTGAAGTCAACCTTAAGCGTATCGTACGAACCATCTTTACCTTCATCAACAATTATTGACAAGATACCAGAGCTCAGACCTGTCCACATCCATCTCGAATTAGCTTTGGATACTTTGTAATCGGGATCACCTAAAGATGATTCACCATTGTTTCCTTCGATAACATCCAGAACAGGCTTTTTCGTTGTATCCATAGGTTCGGGTAAGTTGTTAATAGGGATATCAAGAAGTATAGATGTTGAACCATTTGTGTTATCAAAATCATACACGTTCCTTGTTGTATTAATAATACGTGGAGGCATCTGATCCTTTACCGAAAGCACATTGGCTGTATTTAACGGTGAAGTACTGGTGCTGTTTTCTCCAAGTACTATATACTTAATTATTTTGGCAGAATCGAAACCATCAGTAACATTAATTATGGAAAAAGTATCGCTTGTGGTCCGAAGAAAGATCCAGGATGAATCAGATGGAGTTTTCTGATAGATTTGGTAATTTAAAACATTAGCAAGAGGTGACCAGTTGAGACGAATTAATGTAGTATTGAAATTAACGAAAGTATCACTGTTTTCATCCAATGCTATAAGATTCATTATATTACCTAATGCACCAGATGTGATTGGGCTGAAGTTTCTTGGAAGTATATTGCTATTGCCAAGCTGTTTGCCTGCGATACTTACAAGTCCTTTTAAATTCAGGATATAGGTAGCGCGTGGGTCCCAAGTGCCATCAAATGGCATGATGACAAGCTTTTTATTACCGTTCTGCCATTGCTTCTGAATTAGAATTTGCTCTGTACCTGTACTTTTGAAAACTGAAATACTGTCCTTGATTAACTTGCTGGTATCAACAGCTTCAGAAAATTCCAACATGATGGGATCGGATATGGTAAATGTTTTGAGATTGTGGCTCAGAATTAAAAAAACGCCATCAGGGGACTCTTCCAGAATAATATCATTAGCTCTGATTGTGTCTCCTGCAGATTTACCACTAAGTGAGAGAGAATTGAATGCGTAAGAGAGTGTACCGTCACTAAAGGGACGTACTGTAATTTTATAATCTATATGTTCAGGAAGATCGGTAAGGATATAGCTACCATTAGTTGATTTGGTTGTTCTCAGAGGATTCTGAAACAATTGACCGGTGGGGCTGATAAGCTCACATACTATTGTGGCACCATTTGCATGGTAGTATTTATCACCTTTTTCATAATAAATATTGCCTCTTACGGTAACACCTTTTTTGGCCAGGAAGTATCCATTGCTTGATTGATTAACTATGGGAACAGTATTACTGTTTGAATCTAAAGTTAAACTCAACTGATCGTAAATTTCTTCAAAACCGGCTTTACTGCAGGTTATTATGTAATTACCTGGTTTAATGGAATCGAAGATTACAGTACCTTTAGAGTCTGTAAGAGATGAATCAACACCGATGATATTGACCATTGCACCAGAAATGGGAGCCATGGAATACATGTCAAATACTTTCAGGGTAACTCTGGCTTTCGTATCTGCCTGTTCATAATCGATTTTTTTGCTGGAATCAACCGGAAGCAGTGTCCTTTCACAATTAAGATTAAGAAAAAAACAAACATATGCCAACAAAGCATATGTAAAAATCCGTACCTTTCGCATTATTCCTCCTTTTGGATTATTGGAACAGAATATAATTGGTTATTTTTGCCGGTATTTATTTTTATGC
>CAYYNL010000272.1:0-4070 GCA_964472925.1 uncultured Fibrobacter sp.
TAGCTTTTTTTATAATAATGTGTCTATTGCTGTATCATTCAAATATAAATTTCAATAAACCAACTATATAAATAAATTATATATATTGACATAATTAGTAACAAATGATAATATAATTCAGTATAATTTGTTAATTTATTCAAATTTATTGAAAAATTGATATGGGGAGGTATTAAATGAAAAAATTAGTTGTAAAGGCATTAGCATTGGCACTTATAGTAACATTATTTGTTACAGGAGTTTTACCAGCATATGCAGAAGGGCTTGAAGAAGATCGGAAAAAAGATTTTAAAGGGCCTATATTATTGCCACATCAAGAAATGGAATCAAATATAGTTGGTGAGGTTATAGAAAAAAGGGAAGTTAACAAGAAAGTATATAGAAAAGAAGATGGTAGTTATGAGGTAGCAGTGTATCCAGTACCTGTGCATTTTAAAAAAGATGGAAAATGGGAGGATATAGATAATACCTTAAAGAAGACAAAAAGAGGTAGTGAAGGAATATATAAAAACCAAAAAAATAATTATACGTTAGAATTAGCAGAAGATGAGAGTTCAGAAGAATTAGTTAAAGTAAGCAGAGGCAATTACGATGTTTCATGGTCGTATCTTAAAGGAAATAGGTTTAAATCAGATAAAAAGAAGCTCCCAAAAACAAAATATAAAGATAATAAGAAAGTTGATGAAAATTTAGTAGGAAACCAAAAAACACAATTCCTTGAAGAATTATCATCAGAAGTAGTCTATGAAAATATTGAACCAGAAATTGACCTATCTTATGAAGCACAGCCTGATAAAATAAAGGAAAGTATAATATTAAATGAAATCCCGGAAAACAATGAATTTAAATTTAATTTAAAAACTAATGGGCTTAATGCTGTTTTAAACAAAGATAAAACAATATCTTTTTTTGATAAAAAGAATTCAAAGAAAGAGGTAATGACAGTCGATTCGCCTTACATGACCGACTCAGCAGAAGAAACTGCTTTTAGTACTGATATTGAAGTGAAATTAGAAGAAAATAAAAATGGATATTTACTTACCATTATACCTGATAAGAAATGGTTAAATGACAAATCAAGAATTTTACCCATAATTATTGACCCGACAATAAACACAACCAATGTAACCAGCTTGATTTACGACTCTACAGTTAGGTCAGCATTTCCAGCTGAGAATGAATATCTATCTACATTTACAAGAGTTGGTACAGGTGCTACAAATGGAACATGCAGAACTTACTTAAAATATACCCTGCCTGATTTAACCGCCGCAGATATGGTAATAGATGCAAAAATGAATTTATATTTAAGCTCTGATAGTGTAACTACTGAAAGGGCGATAGATTTGCATAAAGTTACACAGGATTGGGATTCAAGTACTATTACCTGGAATAACAAAGCCTCATATGAATCAAAAGTAACAGATTATCTAAATGTATCAGGAACTAAAAATAAAAAACTATCATGGGATATAACATCATTGGTGAAAGATTGGTATACAACGGGTAATAATTATGGTGTAGTCCTTAAAAATATGGATGAAACGCTAAATAATTATCTGGAACTATATGCCTCAGAAACAGCTACATCATCTTATAGGCCAAACCTTACTATAAATTATGTCAATTATACAGGCCGGGAAGATTATTGGACTTACCACTCAAATGAAGTTGGTAGGGCTGGAACTGGCTATGTAAATGATTATAATGGAAATGTTGTCTTTACCCATGATGATATTTCAATGACAGGAAACCGGATGCCAATAAATATCCAGCATGTATATAACAGTACGGAAAAAGCAATTGATTTGGGTTATGGTCTGGGTTGGAGGTTAAATGTTAGCCAGACAGTAAAACCAGTAACAATAGGAACAGTACAATATCATGTATATACTGATGAAGATGGGACAAAGCACTATTTCAAAGGCACATCAGAGACACTGGATGAATCTGGGCTGGGTATAAAGCTGACTAAGAATTCGGATAATACCTTTAAAATAATTGATAAAGGTGATAACACCATTAATTTTAATACCAGTGGAGTTATAACATCAGTAGTTGACAGCAATAGCAACAAAACAACTTATACTTATGGTACCAATGGTACAAAACCTGAGTCCATAACTGACCCGGCAGGCAGGAAAGTTACACTATCCTATGTAAGTGGGAAACTTGATTCGATAACCGATCCAGATGGCAGAAAAGTTGCCCAGTACACATATACAAGCAATAGGTTAACAGGTATTAAGTATTTAGATGGAAAAAGCTCAACGTATGCATATTTATCAAATAATAATATAGATACAGCAACAAATTATGATGGATATCGGCTGAAATTCACATATTACACAGGTTCGGCAACAAGGTTACAAAAAATCCAGGAAACAAATACTGATGGGACAGCAGGAAATGAATTAACATTTAAATATGGATTTAACACCACAACTTTTACTGATGTCAAAGGCAGAAAAAATATTTACCAGTTTAACAATAGTGGAAATACTGTAAGTATGAGGGACAATGATGGCAATGGCCAGTATTTTGGATACGGCAGCAGTGGTGGAAGTAATAACAAACTAACCCTGGAATCAAATGTGCAAAAGGCAGTTATAAACCTTGTAAAAGACCATAACATGGAACTTGATTGGGGTGATTGGGTAGCAGGTTTATCAGATGGCTCAACAGGAACAACTGAATATTCAACAGATGCTAATAATACGGGTGAGAAATCTTTAAAGATTACAAAAACAAACGTAGATGGAACCCATTATCGATACCAGAGGATACCTAATCTAAAATCTAATCAAGAATATACATTGTCAGCTTATATAAAGACTTCCGGGCTTGATTCAAATGGTGCTAATATATGGGCAAATTATACTGGTACTGATGGCGTTAAAAAGAGGTTTTATTCAAGGATAGTATCAGGGACTAGTGATTGGCAAAGGGTTGAAGTAACTTTTAAATTACCCGATGGTATAACAACAGCAGATATTGTATTTGGCTGTAGAGGTATAGGTACAGCATATTTTGACTCATTCCAGCTTGAAGAAGGAATGGTTGCCAACAAATACAACCTGATTGAAAATCCTGATTTTACATTTGAAAACAAATACAAATGGTATACCTATGATACAAATGACAATGATGTAGTTATAACATCCACAGATTCTACATACCCTTCAAGCCTTGATAAGAATTGTTTCCGGTTAACTGGCGAGAGGGATAAACAAAAATACGTATATAACCTGGTTAAGACAAGTGGAAAAGCTGGAGATACTTACACATTTGGTGGCTGGGCGAAAGGTAGTTCAGTAGCTATAAGAGACAATAGATATTTTGCTATGTATGCCCAGTTTACTAATGTAGACGGAACAAAACAATATGAAAGAATAGATTTTAATGAAGATACAGCTGATTGGCAGTATAGGGTAAGTACCCTCACCGCAGATAAGGATTACAGCAATATAATTTTACTGTTCTTATACTATGAAAATGCCAATACCGCATATTTTGATGGAATGCATTTATACAAAGAAAACTTTGGAATAAATAGCACATATGATGATAATGGAAATTCTGATAAATCAACTGATGCCCTGGGAAACACAGTAGATTATAATTATAATAGTGAAAATAATTTAACAAGTGTTGTTGATGCCAAAAGTAATACGGAAAGCAATACCTATGATTCTAAAAACAATCTAACTTCATCAACCACAGCTGAAGGAGTTAAGTCAGGTTATACATATGATGCTTTTGGTAATACTACCAGTACAACAACAGGTGATACATCATTATTTATAAAAGATACTGCAACTTTTACGACAGATGGTAATTATGATAAATCAAAAACAGATGAAGCAGGAAATACAGTAAACTTTGATATAGACTTAAATAAAGGCATATTAAAAAGTGAAACAGATGGAAAAGGCAAAACAACAAGCTATAGTTATGATACAATGGATAGGCTTAGCAGTGTATCAAAATCAGTAGATGGTGAGACCATAACAAATAGTTATACTTATGAAAATGACCAGTTAAAAACTATTACCCATAATGGATTTAAT
>CAYYNL010000273.1:0-4012 GCA_964472925.1 uncultured Fibrobacter sp.
GCATATAAGGCACTTTCAATTTCTCAAAAGCCTCTGTTTATTGCTGAATTTTCCTCAACTGAACATGGAGGCAACAAGGCACAATGGATTACTGACATGTTCAATGTCATACCAGAAAGGTTTCCCAGGATATTTGCACTTATGTGGTTCAGTCAGTCTAAGAGTGCAGAAGCAGACTGGGCGCTTAACACAAGTGAAGCAGCCTTAAATGCCTGGAAAGATGGTATTTCGAAGATCGGTAATGTTGGGATTTCCCAAATAAAAGTAAACTATAAGCCGGCAAATAACAGTTCTTGTTATAAAAAATCAGTATTTATGAAGTCATTGCCTAATTATCAGATTTTCTGGGATCTCCAGGGAAAACAGGCCGAAAACAGTTCAATACGCGGTATCGCTAAAGGTACCTATATAGTCTCACCAGAAATTGTAAAGTAATATTACCTGATAGCAATTTGTATGATGACAAAAAACAATTACATTAAAAGTTAAAGCCCAAAAAGAGTAAGTATCTGAGGAGCAACCTGATCTATTCGTTCAACAGAACAGAAATGGTGGGCATCAGGACCAATAACAATCAGAGGCACCAAATTTGTGGTATGAGTTTTTACGCTGAGATCCTCGATATTGCCATGATCACTGCATATTAAAAGATTTGTTGAGCAGGTTTTCGCTTTTAGGATTCCGCTGAAAAAAGAATCCAGTATTGCCAGAATCTTTTTTGCTTTTTGATTGTCACAGCTATGCCCTATCAAATCTGTGGCAAAACACTCAAAGAGCACAAACTCATGAGACCTGGAAATATGGACAAGGTGTTCACCTGCACATAAAGGATCTATAGGCGTTACCTGGTGATTGTAGCAAAGGTGAATGTGTTCCCGGATTATATCCCAGTAGACAGCATTATTTTCCAGAAGATCTTTTTCTTTTCGCAACTCTAAACCAGCACTAAGAGTACAGTGAGTAGTCACACTATGCATGTTTTTCCTAAGCTTTGCACGCTCAAAGTAGTTATCGGTATATGCATTAGCAAAAGTCGGGTGATACCCAGTATCGTTCAATTTTTTCAATATATTATGGCTTCTTATCAGCTCAATCAGTTTCTTATCGGGAAAAGCCGGAAGATGAAACCCAAGGGCTTCAGGAGCATTCTTACCGGTAAACAAGGCTGTTTGTCCGGTGGCACTTTGTGGCAACCCATCCACCCCTAAAGTAGCATCAATTCCCTTAAAAAGTACCTCTGATTTAAACACATCGATTCCCTTTAACAGTTTTTCCCCTGAAATTTCTTCAAATATGGAGATTCCACTGGTGCACAGGGGATTAGATGGTGTTGGATCACCCAATCCGAAACCATCCAGAAATACAAAGATGAAAGGATTCATCAGAAATTTTCTCGAAGAATCGAAATGTTAAATGGAAAGTAAAGCGTTTTAAATTTCTTAAATCGTTAAGTTTAATTTAAATTACGATTTTTAAGCCATCATAGGATTAAAGAAATTAATTTATAACTATACGTTCCAAATTTTTTTATTTATACGTTAAAGTATAAAGTGATGTCTCTTTTGCCTCGGAAATCGAATCAATTTCTTTGATCAGGTTGGTATCTGATAATTTAGAAGCAGGATCAATTTTCATCAGGCAGCTTTTTTTCTACACAATATTTCTTTTTTTGGGATTTATACACTTGGATCTTATCAACCCTATAGAATATCGAATTATAACCACTTCAGTTATTTTGTGCAGACAGGAGGTATCATGAGTAAACATGCACATATTTTCCTACTAATTACGAGTGCCCTGATTATGCAGTCATTAGCTAAGGAACCCGTAAAAAAAGCCACAGTTTTAGATCATCCTCAGAAAGTATATGTAGATAAAGAAACGAAGAAGCTTTATTGGCCTCTGGGAAAACCGTTCTGGGTCCGTCTGGCAGAATCTGCCGACAGTACCGCAAAATCCTATCTGCTCTCCGATGAGATCGATTCTGTGAAGACTGATTCGGGAACCCGCCTTGATGGAAGCAATCTGGGAGATAAAGGAATCCGTCTGGATGTCACCGGAAAACAAGCTCTGCGCTGGTATAACATGGTTACTGGAGAAAAACATGCATTGCGTTTCTACTCCGATGGAGATGCTCCCAAAACTGAAGTAAAATTCCAGAACATTTCTAAATACGTGGCCGGCTCCAACACATTCTACGGCAAAGGTTTGACACTGGAACTCAGTGCTCAGGATAAGCTCTCTGGCCTGGATCAGATCTATGCCTCCATAAATGGTGCACCTTATCAGCCCTATCAAAATGCTCTCTCTTTTACTGCAGAAATGGTTTATGATATCTCATTCTATGCAGTGGATAAAGTAGGGAACGTAAGTATTCCCCAAACCACCAGTTTTGCTATCGACCTATCTGCTCCTGTAACCCGGATAAGTGTTCCCAATTCATACACCGCAAAGGACGGGAAGATCACCTTGAGCAAAATGCAAAGTTTATCACTATTGAGTCAGGACTCGCTTTCCGGTGTGAAAGAAACCTTCTATCGCTTGAAAAATAACGAAAAATTTGATCTTTATAACTCAGCTATCAGTCTCAGAAATTTCCAGGATGGAGAGTATCAGATCTCCTTCTACTCAGTTGATAATGTAGGTAATCAGGAAGCTCCCCAATCCTTTTCATTTGTGATAGACAATGTCTCCCCTGTTACCAACATTTCTTTCGAAGGTGATCTTTTTGAGTTCAAAAAGGGTCAGCTGATAATCTCTCCCAGAACACTGGTAAAGGTTGAAGCCAAAGATACACGTACTGAGGTAGGTTCTATCGAGTACAGTATCAACAACTCTACCTTTATCCCTTATAAAAGCCCTGTACCGGTCTCCACAAATCCAGGTAAACACCTTATATCGGTTAAAGCTACAGACAGACTGGGTAATACCAGCCCGGTGACAAATCTTTCGGTTACACTTGATTCGAAAGCTCCCCAGAGCAGTCATTCCTTTAATGGACCTATGTACAAAAACAATTACATTGTTTGCATTACACCACAAACCAAAATTAATCTTTCTTCACAAGATGACCTTTCCGGTGTGAAGACGATTCAATACTCTTTTCAGGGGGACAAACCAAACAACTATGTAGAACCATTCCCTATTACCACTGAAGGCTCTTACATCCTCAAATTCCGTGGTATCGATAAGGTAAATAATGAGGAAGAGATACAGATGATACCGGTGATGGTTGATAATACACCTCCGGTTCTTACAGAAACATTCAGCAGCCCCAGACTTACGGTTTCAGGTGATACCTCTATCTCACGTTTCCAGAAATCTACAACCATGTTCCTGCAGGCAACAGACAACGCTTCCGGTGTCGCAGGTATCTGGTACTCAATCGATGATAAACGTGAAGATAAATACGAAAAGCCAGTACGTTTCGACAAAAAAGGTAAATACACCGTGAAGATTCGCGCAATGGACAATGTTGGAAAGGTTTCAGAAAAGACTTTGGCTTTTGCTATTGAAGACTGATCTGCTAAGATCAATTTTAACATGAAAAAAAGGCTTCTGATATGAAGCCTTTTTTCATACCTCAAATATTCCTGATTTTTCCCTTCAAGACTTTTTCACCATTATTCTCTGCCATACCCAAATCCAGGACTGCACACAAAACCAAGCCTTACCATTTCGACCTAAATTCCGCTGTTGAATGTGGCGCATTATTGTCTCGATATTAATCCTAAAAACCGCAGTAGATTGACGCGGATAACACGTAATCTATTGCGCATAAAGGCTTTCAGTCCTTTCGGTAGATAAAACCTTCAAGAACTTCAAGCCTTTCTGCATCAATATCTTACGGTTCTTCATCGTCATCTACTGCGGTTTTTAGGTTAATTTTGTGATTAATTGCTAAAAGTATTGACAAAAATAGGCAACACTATGGAAAATTCCACAAAATATTGATATTATTTAGTTTCTGTTCAAAATTGGTCGATTTCCACAAAAGTGTCTTTACATAAGA
>CAYYNL010000274.1:0-3997 GCA_964472925.1 uncultured Fibrobacter sp.
ACATCTTGTTTTTATCAACATTAGCGGTCTGCAAAGAGAACGTTATTTTTTTACCCATAAAATAGGACGTATCGATTCTTCTCTGCGCGCCCGTCTTAATTTTTTTTTCTTAAGGGAGTGCCAGAAAATTTTGCATAACTTTTAGTACTCTATCCGCAGCGCACACAAAAGCTACGTTTTTACGCAGACCCCCAGTTGCGTTGCGGATAGAATTCAAGTTGAACTAAGCCGCAATGGCAATTAAGGATTTTATATGAACAAAGTATTTGGAACTTTTTTTGGCGAATAACAAAAATAATATAGTATAAGGAAAGCGAGGAAGTATGATTTCTGTACCGGAAAATGAAATTTTACGAAAAATGATCATTGGGACACTTATTATCTTATGGAAAACAGTTTATGGGCATTTCTAATGCCAGGGCGGAAAAAAACAGCAGCTTCCGCAAAGGCAAATGTTAACGTGACAAAAGACTCGCTTCTTATTCTACTTGCTTTTTCATCTCGTTTTTGCGTTGGGGTATATCCCTGATAAGTCTCAGCCGTGTGCTTCGACAATGGGGATACACTGAAAATGTAACAGTTAATTCCAACATATTCAGTTCGATTCCGGATACGGCTGTCTCGTTTTCCACATAAGCCTCCTGATTATCCGTAACTGCACGATACCTAGCTGCATATTCCCAAATCCAGTTCTGAAAACATCAGCATTAAATTGATGATTTATCAGCTTGTTCCATGATACACCTTCATCTCAATAGAAATGTCTACTATACGATTTGACAGATGAATATCAGGTCTGTATTCTTCAAAAAGGCAGGTACGCAAACCTCATCAAGTCGTAAACCAGCATCAAGGGTTAGATGGTGTTTCAAATTTGATGGAGCTTTTATTATTGAAATAACATCCTTGTGATGAGTGTCCCCGCACCTTACCCTAATGATAAAAATGAGATAAAATTTTCAACCTTGCACCACTAGCTGCACAAAGCTATATTTGAAAGACTTTTTTGGAGGACTAGGATAATGGTAATCCAACGGTCTTGAAAACCGTCGCGGGCAACCGCTTGGGGGTTCGAATCCCTCGTCCTCCGGTTTTTCGCCAAAGCTTCGGATTTGCAAGCTACTATCGATACAGGCAACTCTTCAATTTCCTGTCCCAGTATTCCTTGTTCAAGGTATAAATCTCAAATACCAAATCTCAAATACTAAATCTCAAATACCAAATCTCAAATACTAAATCTCAAATACCAAATTTCAAATACTAAATTTCAAATACTAAATTTCAAACACCAAATTTCAAATACCAAATTTCAAATACTAAATCAAAAATCAAAAATTACTGTTACTACCCTGTGATTAATCGGATTAGGACGATTTGATATTTTTAGTGAACTGAGTATTTGAAAATTTTTTTCAGTTCTTCTCTCATTATTCCCGGACAGAATCCCATTTTAGCAGCTTTTGAACTATCTAAAGTAACATCTGAAGGCCTGGGTGCAGCCATGGGAACATCCTGTTGTTTACAGGGTTTTATCAAAGTTTGAGGAAGGCCGGTGATTTCCAGCAGTATTTGACCCATTTCATACCTGGAAAGCCTTTGTGGCCCACCCAGATGGAAAATCTCTCCGGGCTTATTAAGTGCCAGAAGTAGCCCCCTGCAGGCATCGGGGGCACTCAGTGGGCAACGGAATTCATCGGTGAAAAGATTCAGAGGGTTTCCTTTCTGAAGCTGTCCGATCCAGGGTTGGATAAAGCTTTTGGCCCATTGGGGTGAATTACCATACATAAGAGGCATTCGGCAGATGGTGACATTTTCATACCGGGAACGCATCTGCTGTTCAGCAGTCCTTTTTTGCTGGCCGTAAATGTTAAGTGGATTTGTATCATCATCTTCCTTATATGGAGAGTTTTTGCCATCAAAAACCAGGTCTGAGGAGGTGAATACACAGGCCGCTTTCAGGTCTGCACACAATCCGGCGATATTTGAAGACGCAGTGACATTTATAATGAAGGATTCTTCTGGATGGGTTTGGCAATAGTTAGGATCTGATGCGGCAGCCAGATGAATCACTACGTCCGGTTTTTCACTTAACATAAGAACTTTTAATTGCTGATAATCGGTAATGTCGCATTTGCGGACTGTAATGGCTGGCTGTTCAAAAAAATTCCGTTTACTTACTGCTGTCACCTTAAAATGATTGGAAGCGATTGAACAGAGGTTCCATCCCAGAAAACCCGAAGCACCGGTAATAAGCAGTTTTTTCATGGTATTATAATGCAAAAAGTTGCTATACGATCAATATTTTTTATTACTGATTTGCTGGTCAAGTATTTCCCTGAACTTGCCTAAGAGTTCATTTTCCGGTACTTTGCATACCGGTTCACCTTTAATAAACAGCAGGCCTTCGTGTTTGCCACCTGCGATTCCTATATCTGCATCCCTGGCTTCGCCGGGGCCGTTTACAACACATCCCATTACAGCAATTTTTATAGGGACCTGAATTCTGGAGATGATTTGCTCGACCTGGCTGGCAAGTGAAGCAACATCGATCTGAGTTCGCCCGCAGGTGGGGCAGGCAATGACCACTGGTCCTTTCATCAGATCAAGGGATTTGAGTATTTCTTTTGCCACATAAATCTCTTCCACAGGATCTCCAGAGAGTGAGACGCGAATAGTATCTCCAATTCCTTCAGCCAGAAGAGTTCCGATCCCTACTGCTGATCGGATTGAACCGCTGCGCACAGTACCGGACTCGGTGATTCCAATATGTTGTGGAACATCGCTATGACTGGCAAGAAGACGGCATGCTCTGATGGTGGTTAGTACATCGCTTGCTTTGATAGAAATAATGATATTTTGGAAATTCCAGGAGTTCATCATGGAGATGTAGTTTTGAGCACTTTCCAGCAATGCTTCAGGGCTTGAGCCCCCATATTTCTGAAGCAGTTTTTTCTCCAGAGACCCTGAATTAACTCCGATTCTTATAGGAATATTTGCACTTGCTGCGGCGTCAACCACCATTTTTACCCTTTGATCAGAGCCGATATTTCCGGGATTGATTCTTATTTTGTCAGCACCGGCTTCAATAGCCGCAATTGCCAGTTTGTAATTGAAGTGGATATCTGCCACCAGTGCTACATCGGTTTGCTTTCTGATTTGTTTAAATGAGTTGACTGAATTTTCGTCAGGTACAGCGATCCGGACGATTTGGCAGCCTGCAGCGGTCAACTTTTCGATTTGTTTCAATGTTCCATCTATGTCCCCTGAAGGAGTATTGGTCATAGATTGAATAACTACAGGAGCATTTCCTCCGATTTTAATACCTCTGACCGAGATTGCTTTAGTTTTTTTTCTTTCAGATATCAATTTATTTCATTATCCTTTTTTTAATTGAGCCAGACAAAAAATACAGTAATGTTCACATCGCTTGTAATGATAAAGTGATGTTCTGGCCATTGACTCCAGTCAAAAGAAGACTTCCGCCTCCAGAAAGAAGTTTATAGCCATCCAGTTTTTTGTAAAGATCATTGGGATTGCCTTTGTAATAAATATCCAGGCTAAGGGAAAAAGATTCCGGATCCCAGATCTCTTCCCTGATAATACTGATATTTTCTATTCGGTTGAGTGTCGAAATGATTACGCTTTTTTGGCGATATGATTTGACTGCGTTTATGGTCATATTAATAGATATTCCGATATTGAGCTGTCCTTGCCAGTCTTTAATGATAGGGTCCAGCAAATTTTTTATAGTGTTAATTGCTGCATTTTCGATGGCTTTTTTTCCTGCGTTGATATAACTGGTGTCAGTTGCTGAGCTGTGACTGCTTTCAGTGCAGATAAGCCGGCCAGTGGTACAATTTATCGCTTTAAGCAATATATCTGCACTGATTGAAACCTTGGCCTGTGAATTATGAGAATTATTATCGGATTTTTTGCTTACGGCTGTCCCGATTATCAGTACTTCTGCTCCATTTTGTGTACCTGTTGCTACTGCAGC
>CAYYNL010000275.1:0-3923 GCA_964472925.1 uncultured Fibrobacter sp.
AACTCCGGCTTCATTGAATATCGCAATCTCATCGGGGTGTCCTTTCTAAGTTAATTTTTATTTTATTTATTTACAAACCCAGTTTGTGACACCCCTCTTTGTCAAGTCTATTTAATTTTTTTGTATTTTGAACAGAAACTAATTATGTATGTCAGGGGCGAATGGCAGTGAGCCCCTTTAGATACTGTTTGTTTAGGATCAGCCTCGATAACTGGCGATGAGCGCTTTCGCCAGCTCTGCGATCCGTAGTATCTGCATGAAAGATTGCTCTTATTTTGGGCGCCCATTGTTTGAGTTAGCAAGTTTTTGGGCGCTTCTGCGGGTGAAAGTGCGAATAGAAAAGCCAGTTCGGGGCTCTCAGGCATTTTACATGCAACTCATCCAGGGTTGTACCCTTCGGGCCACAGAAGACTTTCGTGCTCTCCGGTCTTCCATGGCCTGTTAGTGCCTACTTTTGTTGCCGGAAAAAAGTAAGTCACCGAAGGCATCCGGAAAGAAAATTAAAGAAACTAGTTTAAGATTTTAATAGACATAGATAAAAAGCGAAAGAACGCCGGGAAATAACAGGAGTACAGGCAGAAACGGGCACCTAACAGCGACAAGCCACAATGAAGCCGTAAAGCACTGGGTAAAGTGCATTACATTTACACTGCGGCTATGCCGTAACCCATTATATGCCATTGCAAACTTTAATAAAAATGAATTAATATGAAATGTGAATTTAGATTATTAAATAAAAATCAGATCGATGAAATAAAGCCTTTATGGAACAAATTAAATGAATTGCATTTGGAAAATTCACATTATTTTAAAGAACATTATAAAAATTTTACATTTGAGAAACGATGTGAAAAATTTATTGATATTGATGAAAATAGTATACGAATAGAAGTAATTATTTATAATGAAGTGATTATTGGTTATTGTATTTCAACAATTGATAAAAATGTAGGTGAAATTGATTCGTTGTTTATTGAAGAAAATTATAGAAAATATGGATATGGAGGACGACTAGTAGAAAATAGTATAACTTGGTTAAGATCAAAAAAATGTAATAAAATTATGGTTGCAGTGGCTGAAGGGCATGAGTCAGTATTTGGATTTTATCAAAAACATGGTTTTTATCCTAGAATGACTTATCTACAACTGAAAGATAAACAAAATCATGTTGGCAACATCATATAACAGCGGCTATACGCCATTTAAACGGCGCATAGCCAAGAAGCCGTTGTAAAAAAACTGCCCGTTCTGAAGGGGAAGAAAGGCAGATTGGCGGCGGCGGAAGAAGAAAACCGTAAGGAACATCTTTAATGATCGACAAATACCAAAATGACAAACAACAAGAAAAGGTCCATAAAGCGTGCAGAAGTTGTGGCAGCAACCTATGCGAAGGGCTGTACTGGAAGAATATAATCGTATCACCGGATTTTTTCGCAGTACCCTTCAACTTGCCCTCTGAGAACGGATGATGAATATACCATAACCAGCGAGCTGCACCGTTTATCGAAATATGAGGTATCCCGGATTTTGGGCGACGTACGGGTGGAACAAAACTACACACCCCGTTATGTGTATACGGCTAATCATAAAATAGAAGAGATCGAATATATTCTGAGCCATCTTCTGCAGAATAAATGTGCAATAATCTGCAGGTCGGCGAATCCTTGGTACGAGCCGTGGAAGCTGTTTGGATTCTGGGCAAAATGCGGTAGAAAATTTGATTTCCAGAAAAAGGACGAAGAAAAAGAGGAGGAGTTCGCGATCAATACCCTTGCTGATGAAACCCCTCCCTCGCATTTCCCGTTGAGAATAACCGGTATCCACTGGTCGCATGCTGATTTAGAGCGCCGTAAGGAATCGCCTGATTCGGTTATTGAGGGGGATACAATTGAGCTTCAGGTGCAATTTGAGAACTATATTGAAGGCGCAGGGGTTGATTTTTATCTCTATTGCAAGGCCAATGGTAAGGAAAAACAGGTCGAGAAGCTCCATACCCGCTGTCAAGGCATGAAAGCAATAATTGAATGGAAAGTTTCTCTTGCTGATTGCGATGCTGATGATCCAGACTGGCAGTTTGACTGCGAAGCGAGGGACAAGAGAAGTGATCGGGCCAAGATTCATGTAAGGCCGATAACAGGATTTTATTCGTCATTTTAGAGGAAACAGAATACGATGAGATTTGTCTATCCTATAGAGAACAAGACAGCGGAAGAGCTCTACACGCTGAACCGAGAAGGTTTTGGGGGTTATTTCCCCATAGGGCTGAACAACAGCTATCATGGCGGGATACACGTTGATGGGGACCATCCGGTGGTTGCAATAGCGGATGGAACGGTAATCGCTTACCGATACCGGCGGAAGTATATAGAGCAGGAGAATGGCGGAAAAGTATACCGATATTCTAATGGTTTTGTCCTGATACGTCATGAGTACGTATCACCCAATGGCCAAAAGCTTGTGTTCTACAGCCTGTATAATCATCTTCGGCCATGGGAAGAGTATACCGAAGAGCAGAAGAAGCGTCGTCCCGGAATTTTTACCAGACCTGGGTTCAAGGTTACGGCCGGTTCGCTGAATGTTCGCAGTTCAATGGACAGCAGCGGAGAAGGAAACATCATTGCAGGAAAGAAGATTTCAAAAGGCGATGAAGTAGTAGCAAGACCTGTGGATGACCGCTGGGCGAAGAAGGAAGGTGTTGAGGAATATTTTGTTTACAAGGGTTATGCCGAAGCTATCCAAATAGTATCAGAACCGACGTTCGATGAAATAGTAGCAGTAAATATTCCGGTGAAAGCAGGGTCGCTTGTTGGGTATACAGGCCTTGTAGAATTCAAGGGTATACCGGAAGATCAGACGATAGTGCATATCGAGGTGTTTGCCGGAGACGATACGGTTCCGTTTATCCGAAATGAGAAGAAGGATGGAGAAAAGAGGCCATCGGTGATTCAGATCAGCGCCGGAGCAGCTCTTCGTACTTGCCAGAAGAAATATCCGAATCCTGATTCTCTTGTTAAAGTCACATTGAAAGCGGATACCACCGTAAATGTAATAGAGCAGGATCCCGCCAGCGAATGGATTTATGTCCAGGAAAAGGAGCTGATGCGCACGGTGAAACGGGATTGGCTTGAGTACCACGACGATAAAGCGGTAAATGGTGATGAGCATTATACGCCGAAGAAGGAATATCTTGGAGAAGTATCGAAGTCTTTTGATGGCCTTGACCTGACGGTTTCGAGCAAATTGAAGCTTGTTGCAAAAGATGGAGAGACAATCCGGAAGGTGAAATACGCGGTTCCTGAGGAAGAGGCTGAAAAGTACTGTGTCAAAAAAACATTGCTGGGAGAGATCAAGAACAATACGTCTACAATATTCAAGGATATTCCTGAATGCTACCGGGTGAATCCGGAGACGGTAGTGTTTCAAAAGGAATCCTGTAAGATCACGGAAGATCTTTTGATAAAACTTGAAGGTATTGAAACGAAGCGGGACGATGAGAAGAAGAAGTGGTACCATATAAAAACTTCAGGCATAGACGGCTGGATTTCTGAAGATGATGTGAACGTAAAGAAGCTTTCGGCATTTGACTGGCCGGGGTTCAGGATTACGAAGGAAGAGGGCGATACTGCTTACGATCCGATAATTGACTTTAGCAATCTCTCTCTGTTTTTCCGGCAGATTATCGATGAGATCAATACGGACAGCGATAAATCGGTCATTTCAAAGGAAGAGCTAAAAAAGGCGATGAAGGATGAGAAGATAGCCCGCAGGCTTTCTCGTCTAATTTGTTTTCATCAGTCCGAATGGTGGGTTGACAGTGAGATGAAGTACTGGGAATCGGTTTTCAAGATGATCGGCACGAAACAGGCTGAATTGCAGAAGGACATATTCCGTAACCTCTGTTTCTGGGACGAGGTGTCGCAGAA
>CAYYNL010000276.1:0-3868 GCA_964472925.1 uncultured Fibrobacter sp.
CAAATACTAAGGTTTTTAGGGATTATGATACAATACCCTCTTAACCTTAGTATCTCTCCTTCTGGAACCTTAGTAGCAGAAGTAACACGTACACAAGAAAACCTTATTACCTTATTATTATCTTCACAGGTAGTACAAAATGTTACCATTAATTTCGGAACTCATTAATGGTAAACCCTTTAAAACCCTGAAAGCAGCAAAACTTACACTTCACTGATTTTTAGTCAGAGGATATTTTGAATTAAATAAATTATAACATTTGCAAGTTGCTATATATTCATATTCATAACATCTCTGACTTCTTCAAGCGTCGCGGATGCAATATTTCTGGCCTTTTCAATTCCTTTTTTTAAGACCTGTCGTATGTATTCCATGTTTGATTCCAGTTCGCTTCTTTTTTTACGCAATGGCCTGAGGTATTCGTTGAGCGATTCTGAAAGAATTTTTTTCAACTGCCCGCTTCCACCATTACCTATCTCTGAAGCAATCTTCTCCGGAGCTTCTCCTGTACAAAGAGAGATAAGAAGCAAAAGATTTGATACTTCGGGGCGGTTTACAGGATCGTATGTTATGAAACGTTCTGAATCCGTTTTAGCTTTCTTTATCAGATTTGCAGTTTCATCCTCTGTGGCGCTTAACATAATAGCATTGTTCCTGCTTTTACTCATCTTCTGAGAACCATCCAGACCAAGGATCAGAGGCGCTTTGCTCAATAACGGCTGAGGTTCCGGGAAAACCGGTCTTTTCTTTGCAAAACGGTCGTTAAACCTGCGCGCAATTACCCGTGTGAGTTCAAGATGTGGAAGCTGATCTTTTCCGACTGGTACAACATTTCCTTTGCAGAACAAGATATCTGCGGCCTGGTGTACCGGATAAGTATACATTCCTGCATTGATTCTTTTTTGTCCTGATGCAAGAATTTCTTCCTTGACTGTAGGATTACGATCCAGTTCTGCATTTGTAACTAGTGTCAGAAAGGGTAACAGCAATTGATTGAGCTCGGGAACATGACTGTGCGGAAAAATGAAAGTCTTTCCCCCTTCAACATCGATACCTGCAGATAAATAATCGATAGTTAGCTGCCTGACATTTTCTGATATGGAATCAAAAGTGTCTCTATCTGTAAGGACTTGATAGTCAGCAATAACAATAAAGGTCTCGACTCCAAGCTTATTAAGCCGGACACGATTTTGAATGGATCCGAAAAGATGGCCGATATGAAGTCTTCCTGTAGGGCGATCACCTGTAAGAACACGGTATTTCTCTGGACTAGCAATTAAATCTTCTTCAAGCTTTCTGCTGCGTTCAACTGTAGCTTCAAATGTTCCATAATCGATTTTTTCTACATCACTCATTTAACCTTGACTCCCCTTTTTTCAGAGCGGCAGTTTTACATGAGAATTCCTGCTTTTTTTGACTCTAAATATAATAATTTTTCTATTCTCACCTCTTTGAATATTTATAATTACATGTTTTTCTCTGATGGATTGTTAAGTTACTTTAGGTTTGGATTATTGATCATTTAGGGAGAGAATAATACACCAATGTGATCTACTGATATCAGGAAAGCAGCTTTGATATCATCTCCGCAAGTTCCACTCTATGAAAAGGCTTGCGCAAATATCCCGATACTCCAAGTCTGCTCAAAGTCTCCTGATCCTCTTGCCTGGAAAAACCGGATGAGACAATCACCGGTAATGAGGGATCTATCGAGTGTATGCTCATAAAAGTCTCTCTGCCACCCATTACTGGCATAATCAAATCCAGAATTACCAGATTGATCTCTTCCTGGTGCGCCTTGTAAAGATCGATGCCCACTTTGCCGTTATCGGCGGTAATGACCCGATAACCCAGCTTGGAAAGAATTGTAGAAGCAGTTGCCAGTACCAGTTCTTCATCATCAATAAGCAGTATAGTTCCACTGCCTAAGGGCACTATCGGTTCTGAGATTGTCTGTTCCACCTGTAGATCTGACATTGGCAGATAAATATGAAAAACGGTTCCTTTACCAACCTCAGAATAGACTGTAATTGCCCCATGATGTTCTGCAACTGTACCATAAACAGCCGATAATCCCAACCCTGTACCCATGTTATGTTCTTTGGTGGTAAAAAACGGCTCAAAAATCCTGGACATCACTTCTGGTGTCATCCCATGTCCTGTATCAATTACCGATATCTCAATGAAAGTGCCTGCTGAGATATTAAAGGTAGATAACTCACAATACCTGCTGTCTAGCTCAATTGTTCTCACAGAAAAAATCAGATTACCACCCTGGGGCATTGCCTGACCTGCATTTATCCCCAGGTTAAGAAATGCATTCTGTAAAAGCGATTCATCACCCTCTATCCATGCCGAATTTATGTGAAAATCCTCGCTTATGTTTACTTTTTTATCGATAGTGTGGCGTAGAATTGATATTGTATCACTTATAACTGGAATAATATCTATCGGCTTTATCACTGTGGTTTCCTTACGTGAAAAGGCCAGAAGCTTTCTGGTAAGTACACTCGCCTTTTCGGCAGATGTCAGTATAAGATCCACATAATGCTTGTATTGCTGATCTGTGATATCATTATCTCGCAGAAGTTCTGCGCCTCCGATAATTCCAGCAAGTGTGTTATTAAAATCATGAGCGATTCCACCTGCCAGAGTTCCAATAGACTCCATTTTCTGAATGTGTTTTATGCGCTCCTGAAGCGCATTTTTTTCTTCCAGAGCCTTTTTCATCTGAGAAATATCGCGAATCAGTCCTTCAATACCAGAAAATTTACCATCTGATAACAATTTTCTGGCATTAACCGATACCCAGACATGACCGCCATTTTTCTTTTTAAATTCTGTTTCATAGTTACTAATACTTTCTGATCTGCACACAATCGAAAAAAGTGGTTCGTCTGGATTAGACTCTCTGCAAAAATCATTGATGTTTTTACCAAGTAATTCTTCAATACTGTAACCAAGAATTTTCTCGCAAGATGGTGTGATAATAATCACTTTCCCCTCACTGTCGGTTTGGAAACCTATATCAATAAGGTTTTCAAAGAGGTCTCGATATCGTCTTTCAGATGCCTGCAGTTCCTTTTTTATTTTATAACGGTGCTCCTCAAATGACATCATTAGTCCGCTCAGAAACACTCCCGTAAAAATGAATGATCCATAAGGGATGAGCGTTTCCTTGAGTAGCTCTATTCCTGTCTGGAGATCCTTGATGAAAAGAAAGCCCGGAAGAATAAACAATACTGCAGCAATTGCAGTTAAAGCTGCTTTTAAAACTGTATTTATCTTACCTCGTTTATTATAGTAATAGAATGTTATACTTGCGGCGGAAGCAATAATCATTGTTAATATTCCACCCAGTGTACCAGTTCCCCCAAGAATTGCCCGGTAAATTGCTGCAATTATGACACTTATCAGGCTTACTACCGGGCCTCCATAAACTCCACTTAGAATAATGACTGCATTGTGCTGGTCAAAAACAATCCCCTCATAGATCAGAATTTTAAGCTGCATACAAGTAATTGCTGCTGCAGCGAAAACCAATCCCATACAGATGTTGCGATAAAGTGGCCTGCGGGAAGAGAAGATGCGGTGAAGAAAACTGTAAGTCGTTATTAGGACTATAAATATTACTAAATTATTGAATAACCCACAAAAAAGAAGGGAACCATGAGCCATGTTTAATTTTCACTTCTATAATGCAACGGTTGTAAATAATAAAAGCTTTGTTAGTTTTATATGAACACAGGGTAATTGTGTTTCTCTTTTATGAGTTGTTCTTCTGTCAAAACATTCTCTTTTTTGACTAGAATTTTGCACAGTAATTCATTTTACCTGATTCGCATGGAATAATCAATTAAATTAATTA
>CAYYNL010000277.1:0-3851 GCA_964472925.1 uncultured Fibrobacter sp.
TAATTGCTGCTCTTTTGGCTGCATCGTGCGAACCGGCAAAAAGAAAGTTTTTTCGCAAATTTATAATATTACTTTGTTAATATGGGATGGTAGTGGCAGGTAATAGTAATTTAAAATTAAATCAATCATTACAGCATATCAATAATTCCTTTGTTTTTTTCCCTACTTAAATACTATAATTTAAACATGATATAAACAATCAGTTTACAAAATTATTGCAATGCCGACACTTGCATTCGATTACCAGTATCACCCTAATACATATCGAATTGAAGAGTGATTTCAATCAGAAACTTTAATCAGGTGCCACTATCTGTAGTTTTTATGGGCAAAGTCTACTTACGTGCGACTGATGGAGATGTTAATATGGCAGTCGACTGTAAAAGTAAGGCAAGTATGAGGAATCAACCCGAAAACTCTCGAACCATTTATTTATTAATACTTGCTATCTGCTTATTGGTTTCTGAAATATTTCCTTTTCCTCAACTCCCGATAAATAAAGCATTTTCTCTCTTTTCCTATACCCGCAAGGATACTTTCTCGTATAATTATGGATATAATTTGACTGCTATAGTTAAATCACAGCAGCAAATCAATAACAAATTGATCGTGGGAGCCACTGTTCAGGTTCCTGGATTGCCAGATTGGTTAACCACAAATGACTCATTAGAAATTACATTTATTAATTCTATTCCGGCTAATATCGTAAATAGCTCTCCAACATATAAAACTTCCATCTGGTTGCAGAAATTCAGACTCTCAAAATCATATAGGGGAATCGATTCGCTGTATTTTACTTTCCCGGTTCCGGATCAGATTAGCCCATATCGTAAATATGATTATTTTACAATTGCCATTAACGATTCCATTCACCTTCAATATCAGGGGGTAGAGGATTCCGTTTTTATGGGTAGTTTCCTGAATCATAAAAGACGAAATGAACCGGATAAATGGTTAATCGCCAAGGGGGCGATAATGGTGGCGGTTTCAAATTCAGCACCATTTAAGATCCAAAACATTCAATTTGCTGCAAAATATAAAGATCTTATTGCTCAATATCTCAAATGTGACCTCTATTCAAAACTCGGTACTGACTGTGATTACTTTGGTATTGATTTTACAGGCAAAACAACAGTTATAAGTGTGAGTAATGTAAAAATAAATACCGATACTTTGATAGCAGATTCGACTTATAACATCACCTGGGTTACTAAAGAAAAGGAAACGGTTGAATCCTGTTCCATTTTCGTCAGCTTTAATGATAATATGACATGGTTTCTGCAGCCGGTAAACAATATCGAATCTGTAATGAAAAATGAGACATATTCCTGGACTGTTCCCAGGCAGATCAAATCATGTAAATTCAAAGTGGTAGTGACTGGGAACGGGCAAGTTACATCGGGTACTTCGATCTCGTATCCTGTTAAGACTCTTTCGGAACCTCCGGCATCTGATACCGATGTTGTAAACAACTATATTCTGACTGCAGTTATTAAATCAGATACGGTTTATTTGAGCTGGAAAGACCCAACATCAGCTTACTCGGCCGGTGATAGTATCGGCATACTAAAATGCGGTTATCAATTTATGGAGCGCAATGATCCCGGAGTGGAATTAATTCGTATGTTTCCGGTGACCGCCTCTTCTTTTGTTTTACCCAATTCTGAAGGTCTTTGCTATTTAGGCCTTTTGGTCAGAAATAAAGAAGGGAAGTGGTCGAAAACAACAACTAAATCTATAGTAAGTGTTGGCAAAAAAATATTTGACACTGTTACAGTAACTCTATCCGATACACATAGCTTATTCAATAATACTCTGCGGGTCTGGAACACTTCAAACAATACTTTTACTGATACAGTAGAACAATGGAATGGCCTTCTTGATGGATTTATTTCCATAAGTTCTGGTTTTTCATTTAAAAATGGTGATAAGATATCTCAGCCACTGTGGTTTCAGGTTCCATATTTAAAATCATCGCTTAATCCTGCAGATATTCGCCTGTATAGTTTTGATATAAATAAGGGCGGATGGTTAGTCAGTCGTGACTCGATTATTGTTGATACGTCAAAAGGTCTGGTTTCTGCCAGAAACTTATCTCCCGGGTTACCATTTATGTTTCTTATAGACACATTAAAACCACTTATCAGCTATTTAGATAGCAGTAAAGTACCGGTTAAATCTGGACAGAAAATCCACTATAACATAACTGTAACAGATAATGTAAAAAATTGCAGCTGGAAATTTATTGCAGGTACCGGTGATGAACGTCCTCTGGATCTTTCTTTTTATATCGATACCAGCAGTAAAAGTCAGATTCTGGGAGTAACTGTTCCACAGGTAATAGTAGATGGGTGTACAGGGTTCAGAGCTTTGTTTACAGTATCAGATATAGTGCATGAGAATACAGTGGATCTTGGAAGGCCAGTTATCCGTGAAAGCTGGAATTGTGACAATATAACTACAGATTCCATGCAATGGACACCTGTATTGGTAAGTGCGAATCTGGATAATCCTAAACTGAAATCAGTAATGACCTTATCGAGCAGAAAAGAGAATTGGAGTTATAGTACAGAAGAGATACGGATAATTAAATGGCTTCCCGGGCATCAGAAGGCATTTGGTGGTGGCTGGGTGGAATATAGTGAATCCGAAAATAGCTTTTTTCAAATAAAACCGGGAGAACTTCTATGGATCAAAACAAAAAAGCGATTAAATCTGGATTTTGGAAGGGCTGTAGTTCCCAAATTAAATGCAGTTGATACCATAATTTTATCTCCCAATCAATGGACTGATTTTTCAAATCCTTTCCCATTTGATATTTATCTGGATGATATTTTCAAGGCATCTTCAAATCCAAAGATCGATTCTTCAATCAGGATTTACTCCTGGGATAAGGACAGTCTAAACCGGTCCTATAGTACAAATCTTTTATACATTAGTGGTTTAAGTGGCCATGGTGAACCGAATGCATCGATTAAAAAACTACAATCCTACACGGCTTTTAATAATGCAAACGTACCAGTTTCTTTACTTATACCTGCCCTAAGTACAGAGGCTTCCGCATTTGTTAATTCACAAAGATCTTTATCTAAAAAGGGGAATTACAGCCATTGGAGTCTGAGTATCAAATCATGGGGTTCAGATAATATCAATAATGCATCGGTTTACCTGGGTAAGAATTCCGCTTTATCGAAGGAGATAACAAGTCCATTGTCTCCATCGTTTTCTTCCCAAAATATATCAGTTTTTGACAGAGACAGAAAGAAAACCTGGGGAGTCGTTGTTTCTCCAAATAGTTCAGAATCGGGTAATTATTTCGAAGTCTTATTTGAAAACAATGCTTCATATACGGCAACCGTTCGTGCAGTGATCGGTGAAATGTTTAACATTGAGAAATCTCATTATGTCCAATGGTATGATACCGAAAATGATATCTGGATAAATGCAAATGATACGATGGAAGTGCTTTTAACATCGAAACAGAGACTGGTAAAGATAATTGCAATTGGAAACGAACAGTATTTCAGGGATCTGGGATCAATTGTACGCAAAAATGTTCTTGCCTTACGAGCGGTTTATCCGAATCCATTTTCACGCACTTTTTTAATACGGTATTCATTACCTTATGAGACCAGAAAAGTTAAATTTATGTTATACGATCTGTTAGGGAAAGTCGTTTGGCAGAGAGAAATTTCTGATATTCATCCTGGGCCATCAATGACAAGAATGGACAAGATGCTTGCCACCGGATTGTATGTTTTGCAAATGAGAGTCATTCTGGATGATCCGGGATCTCCCAAAGTGTTAAACAGGAGAGTAATGTGCGTAAGATAGCTATATCAAGATTGCTT
>CAYYNL010000278.1:0-3850 GCA_964472925.1 uncultured Fibrobacter sp.
TAAAGCTGGCTGTCCTGAAGAAAAACTGATTGACTTCAGTGCAAGTATAAACCCCGCAGGGCCACCTCTGGGGCTTAGGGCTGCTATCAATCGCACAATAAAAAAGATTGTACATTATCCGGATAGCGATTGTAATGAATTAACCTGTGCAATTGCATCGGTGTATGGGTGCAATCGTGAAAACATTATCGTTGGCAATGGATCGACCCAACTTCTTTATGCTCTTCCCAGAGCCCTTGCTTGCAATCGGGCCATTATTCCAGTTCCTTCTTACAGCGATTATACCGCTGCTTTCTGTATGGAAGGTGTTCCCATTAAACTTATACATTTGATCGATTCAAATGAATTCCTTTTTGACATTGAGATGTCGGTAAAAGATTTGACTGGTGGTGAAGCAGTCATTTTCGGACAACCTAATAATCCTACCTGCCGTATGGTTGACCGTGATGCAATTGTCAGAGCTGCAAGAGAAGCGCCTTCGACTTATTTCATAGTGGATGAGTCATTTGCTGATTTTGTGAATGGTTATGTAAGCCTTATTTCAGAAGAACTTCCCAATGTCATTGTTCTTAAATCGTTGACCAAGTTTTATGCTATCCCAGGAATTCGTTTGGGCTTTGTTCATGCGGCTGAACCGGTTATAAGTGCTTTACGAGCGATCCTACCTTCATGGTCGGTCAATGTGTTCGCTCAGGCTGCAGGTATCGAATGCCTTAATGATGACCAATATGCCAAAAATGTACGTCAGATGATTTCGATTAACCGCAAACGTCAGTATCGGCGGCTGAGTGCTATCGGTGGTTTGAAAGTATTTGACTCGTGTGCAAATTTCTTTCTTTTGCGCATCAACAGAAAAGATTTGGATGCTCATGAAATCGGTAATGAGTTATTGAAGCATCGTATGGCTATTCGTGTTTGTGATTCTTTTGTAGGCCTTGATAAAACATATATGAGGGTTGCGATCCGCAACGATGAGGATAACTGCCTTCTTGCTTCTCACCTTGATAAAATATTAAGTAACAGACCGGTTAGGCCGGTGCGTAAGAAAACTGTAGCAGCTCTGATGTTTCAGGGTACCAGTTCTAACGTAGGAAAAAGTGTTCTTACTGCGGCTATGTGTAGGGTAATGGTGCAGGATGGAATCAGAGTCGCTCCCTTTAAAGCGCAAAATATTTCTCTCAATTCTTATGTAACTGATGATGGTGGTGAGATGGGGAGAGCTCAGGCTCTGCAAGCTCAGGCCTGCAGGATTGTTCCTGATACACGCATGAATCCAATTCTGCTTAAACCGGATAAAACCGGTTCACAGATAATAGTAAACGGAAAGCCAGTCGGACACATACCGCTTTCTCAGTATATGAAGTATAAGTCCAGTGCTTTTGATATAGTTAAACAAAGCTATGATTCTCTGGCCAGTCAGTTTGATGCAATAGTACTTGAAGGTGCTGGCAGTCCTGCGGAGATTAATTTAAAAAATCATGATATTGTGAACATGAAAATGGCTGCTTATGCAGAATCGCCGGTGGTGCTGGTCGGGGATATCGATAAAGGAGGTGTGTTTGCTTCATTTATTGGTACAATGGAAACATTTGAGTCCTGGGAACATGATCTGGTAGCCGGTTTTATTGTCAATCGGTTTCGTGGTGATGCATCACAGCTTAATAGTGCTTTTGATTACACAAAGCGCCACACCGGAAAACCGGTTCTGGGAGTGGTGCCTTACATTGTAGATTTGGGGCTTCCCGAAGAGGACTCGGTAGCATTTAAATGCAGAGAGTCTCTTCTTGGAAATGGAGATGAGCAGCGTGAGGTGACCATAGGTATAATAGATCTGCCTCACATCAGCAATTTTACAGATTTTGACCCGTTAAGGCTGGAACCCGATGTTAAATTACGTATTATACGTGATTATCATCAGCTTGATAAACTTGATGCAGTGATCATACCAGGAAGCAAGAATGTGCCTGCAGATATGGTTTTTCTTCGTGATAGTCAAATTGCCATGGGTTTGACAGAACTTGCCAAATGCAGCAATGCTTCAGATATTGTGGGTATCTGTGGCGGATTTCAAATGCTTGGAAATGTGATAGCTGATCCTCACGGGGTAGAAACAAGTGAAGGTGATTGCAGGGGACTTGGATTATTGGACATTTGCACCATACTGCGACCTGACAAGATCCTGCAGCGTACTGAAGCGATACATACAATGTCAGGGCATGTAGTAAATGGGTATGAGATTCATCATGGACGGACTACGATGAATGCAGGGAAAGTACTTTTTATTAGTAAAAAGAACGATCCGATAGGGATAGGCACAACTGATCATAGAATATGGGGAACATATTTGCATGGAGTGTTTGATTGTGATAAATTTCGACGATGGTTTGTGGACCGGTTACGCAGTAAAAAGGGACTTATACCACTTGGTAAAGTGGTAAGCTGCTATGATATCGAGCCTGCGCTTGATCGATTGGCAGATATCTTCAGAGAGTCCATTGATATAAAGAATCTATACCGATTAATGAGGCTCTGATGCATATAGAATATCAGATTTTAATTGCATTTGTTCTTGATTCGGTTCTGGGGGATCCGCGTTGGTTTCCACATCCGGTAAAGTATATAGCGCGTACAGCACTGGCTCTGGAAAAATTGACACGAAAGATAATCGGCAATGCTCTTTTTGCGGGTATTATCACTGCTTTTATCATAATTGCAGGAACTGCCAGTCTGACATCTTTACTTTTATTTGCAGCAGGACAGATTCACCCATTGGCATCTGATTTTTTAGGTATACTTATTATTTACACTACTATTGCAGCCAGGGATCTGAGTGAACATGCAAAGAGAGTATTGCGTGCGATTCAGTCGGGTGATCTTTTGGGAGCGCGAAAAGCATTGAGTATGATGGTGGGGCGGGATACTGAAAATCTTGATGAGCCAGAGCTGGTTCGAGGAACTGTTGAATCGGTTGCCGAGAATCTGGTTGATGGAGTAACTGCACCGCTTTTGTTTGCAGTTCTTGGTGGACCTGTTGGGGCGATTACTTATAAAGCTATTAATACATTGGATTCTACATTTGGATACCGTACACCACGATATCTGAAGTTTGGCTGGGCTTCGGCACGTATTGATGATCTGGCTAACTGGATTCCTGCACGCCTGACCGTTCCATTTATTGTCATGGCCTCAGCTATTATAGGTAAAGATGCTGCAGGTGCTGCAAGGATTGCCCGAAGAGATGGATCAAAACATGACAGCCCCAACTCTGGTATTTCAGAAGCAGCATTTGCAGGAGCACTAGGTGTAAGACTTGGCGGCCTTAATTATTATGGTGGAGAAGCGCATCATGGACAATTTATTGGTGATAATCGTATCCCCCTCAAAGCTTGTCATATAAATGAAGCAAATAAATTAATGTACCTTTCAACCATTCTGTTTGGACTTACTGCCATCAGTGTTCGGGTAGTTATATCCATAATCTGAACTCTTGGAATTATTCTTTGTTTTGCCAAATTGTCCAGTCAGGCGGTGATATTACCACCTGACTGGAAAACCAGGTAAAATGGCTACAAGCCTGAGAAGTTACATATTATTCAACCCGTGTATGCTGTGCAAACCATAAAGTAACATGTTAACCCGTGCTGTTTATGCTGTGCAGATTCTGACGCAAGATGATACCTCGACCTTTGCTCGCTGCGCAGACCCTGAAGCACATTATATTTCGGGCTGTGTACGTTATGCAGACCCTGAAGCACATGATACATCGGGCTGTGTACGTCATACAGACTCTGAAGCAACATGTTACCTGGAGCTGTGTACGTCGTGCAGACCCTGAAGCAACATGTTACCT
>CAYYNL010000279.1:0-3797 GCA_964472925.1 uncultured Fibrobacter sp.
ATAAAACCTTCAAGGACTTCAAACCTTTCTGCATCAATATCTTACGGTTCTTCATAGTCACCTACTGCGGTTTTTAGGATAATAAAAGTTGGCGTAATCAAAAGGAAAAAAACATTTTATCAGAGTATTTCAATCAAATGCCATATACTTCAGTGTTATTAAATCTGAAAATCCTGTTTATTAGCAAATAAGAAAGGACTTCCTGATTTTGCACTCATCGCAAAGAGAACTTTTCAGTTCCAAAATTGGAGTAATTCTGGCTGTAGCCGGTTCGGCTATCGGGTTGGGTAACTTTCTGCGCTTTCCGGTTAAAGCTGCCTCTTTTGGAGGGGGGGCTTTCATAATTCCATATCTGGTTGCCTTTCTTCTCTTAGGAATTCCAATGGCCTGGGTTGAATGGACAATGGGTCGATATGGCGGAAAATTCTCTTATGGAAGTGCCCCGGGTATTTTTAATGTGATTATCAGAAAAAGATGGGCCAAATATCTTGGTTCAATTGGTATCATAGGACCGCTGTTTATCTTCTTCTATTATGTGTATATTGAATCTTGGCTTTTGGGATTTGCCTGGTATGCTCTATCCGGTAAGCTGCTTGATGCAGTACAACAGAATACTCTTACCAATCTGTTTAGCAACTATATAAATCTTAAAACCACCATTTTTTATGGCATCCCTTCATCTCTCTTTTTTTTCCTTATCACTTTTATTATTAATTTTTCGGTAATAGGATTTGGTGTTCGCCGCGGAATAGAAAATATCAATAAAATCGCTCTCCCTCTAATATTCTTACTGGGAATAATACTTTTGGTGCGGGTTCTGACAACTCCAGGTATACAGCGAGGTTTAGCTTTTATGTGGAATCCGGATTTCAGTTCCCTTTTAAGGCCAAGGGTATGGATGGAAGCATCGGGCCAGATATTTTTTACCCTTAGCGTAGGCATTGGAACTATTTTGACTTATGCTTCATATATCAAAAAAAATCAGGATATAGCTCTTTCTTCACTTTCTTCCTGCGCAGCAAACGGATTCGCAGAAGTTATAATTGGCGGAACAATCGTTGTCCCCATGGCACTGGTACTTTTCGGAGCCTCAAATATCGAACAGATTGCCAAAATGGGAACATTCGGTCTGGGGTTTAACACCATGCCTGTTGTATTTGCAAAGATGCCCCTTGCTTCACTTTTACAATTCATCTGGTTTCTTCTTTTGTTCTTTGCCGGTATCACATCTTCCATCTCCATTATTCAACCAACTATCAGTTTCCTGGAAGATGAACTCTCCTGGAAACACAACCAATCCGTTCTGGTAACATCAGCATTCTGTTTTGTAATGTGTCTGGTGTCAGTCTTTGGACTTTCTGCAGGAGTGCTTGATGAGCTTGATTTCTGGGGAAGTACATTCGCTCTTGTTCTGTTCGGAACAATCGAGGCAATACTGTTTTCCTGGGTCTTTGGAATCGACAAAGGATGGGGAGAGCTTAACCATGGCGCTCATATCAAGCTTCCCATTATTTTTAAATATATTATTAAATATGTAACACCTGTCTATTTGTTCTGCATTTTGTTCTCCTGGCTATTTGTCGAAGGATGGGACTTTATCACCCTTAAAGGAATTGATCCATTAGAAAAGGTTACATTTCTTGGTATTACTTTATCTAAAATTATGTTTATTTCATCTTTCCGTTTTTTTCTTTTATTAATGCTGTTGAGTTTTAATATTATCATCTACCTTGCATGGAAAAAACATGGGAAAAATGAATTCAGGACAGAAAAATCAGAAGAAAAGAAATTGACCTATGCATGAAATTCTAACACCACTGGGATGGATTCTGATGGTAGTGACATGGGGAACTATTACCGGCCTTAATGTGTATTGCTTTTATAAAATTTTCGAAGATACTACAGATGAAATACCGGATCCCTTGCCATCGCTGGACAAAACCATTCAGGACCACTCTGTTTCTCAATAATGACTATCTGCAAATCCATAACATCGGTATAAGCAGGTCCGGTCCTTATCAGATTTACACTATTACTAAACAGAGCATAACTGCCATGCGTTTTCAGTTTGCTTTTCAGTGATGGATAATGATTTGATACACAATAATAAACCAGCCCCCTACTATAATCCTAATTTCCGCAGTTGGATGTGGCGCATTTGCGTAACCTATTGATTGCTAATAAGCCAATCAGATGTTTCGACTTTATCTGTCAACACCTTCAAGTCTTATCAATCAATATGATACGCGACTACATCCAGGAAATTAGGATAATAGGTTACCTGCAATTTTTTCAATTGCCAGACACATGGGCCGTACCTAAGAATAGTGATTTGGAATTTATTGAAGACTGGATATACGGGCTTTAAATTTTCTATCTTTCTTTCGCCAGTTCTGAGGTTCTACTGGACTGTATTCAGGGTAACGCTGAAGAAGATCTTCAAGTTCGTTTCTACAATGGTTTACGTCAAGATCACGTGAACGTGCATTATTGAGATAACGATTAAGCCATACTATTGCAGATTCAGGTAAATCAATGTAATACCGATAAAGAAAAGCCATGTTTTTTGAGACTTCCGGATCATTTGGCTTCTCAAGATAGGTCTTTCTGAGAAGACTTTCTGCTTCCGGAAATCTGGATAATTTTGCATACAAAGAGCTAAGAGCAAGTTTTGCATCTTTATGATTCGGAGCAATCTTCAATACTTTTTGAAACTGTTTTTCAGCTTCGTAAAACCAACCTTTCTCGTTATAGATCTGCCCCAGGTAGTAGCAGGCTTTCGTAAGTTTTTCTTCACTTTCTGATTCCACAATTTTCTTTAGCAAAACTATTGCAGAGTCTATCTCTTCAGATCTGAACCAGTCCAATTCATCGTTACCATAGGTCTTCCATTTTTCATCTTTTCGATGCTGTAAAGCTTTAAAAAAAAGAAGTTCAGCTTTAAGCAAGATTACATCTGAAGAGCCGGAATTAATCTGATCTATAAAAGATAAAGCTTCCTCAAACCGTCCCTTTTGCATCAGACGTTCCGCATTTTTTAATGAAGGCTTAAAATTTAAATTAATTATATGAATTAGAATAATTGATGTAACCAGAACTGTAGAAATGATAGATCCTATTGCCAGGATTACAGGAAAAGAGAGTCCTTTGGAATTATTCATCAGGCCCCCATCTGCTTATATTCCTGTTTCGTATTTTGGTACACAGTATTTCAAACTCACTCTTAATCCTATTCTCTTCTCCAGGCACACCAGTAAGGGATCCCTTCTTCATCCCGCAGACGAAGGATTCGACCTTTTGAAAGCTGTTTTACATAAGAAGCCATTACCACTTTCTTACCTTCAATACTGGTTTCACATCCCCGAACTTCGACTTCATTGCCAACAGTTAACCCCATATCCTGGTAAATAATATACCATCCCGGCCCAAGATGAATCGTGTGTTGACGATTATCTTTTTCAATGGTCATTTGAACTCCGTAAGACATATCTCTGAACGGTGCCAGCGTATCTATGGTTGTAATTTTGCCAGTGAATGTCTGCAGATTGTACTTATTAAAATATTGCTCATAACGGCCAGCTAATCCCCAACCATCACTTCCGCGGAACTTTACTCCATGCTGAGCCTGAGTCAGAGAAACCAACAGTGACAACATAGCCGTGACTACCAACAACCTGACTTTCAAAACAGCCTCCTTTTTCTGTTCCGAATTTCCTGATTTCTTCATTTCGTAGAAATCAGTCATCTTTATTCTATCAAAATTAATATAAAACATGCATAAAAATTAATGAAGGCTA
>CAYYNL010000280.1:0-3787 GCA_964472925.1 uncultured Fibrobacter sp.
GATAGAAGTATTATAATGTATATTCTTAGATTATTCATATTTGTTTGTTGCTAACGAATTGTTTAACCGGCAAGGCGGCACGCCTTGTCGGCGTTGAAACCTTTGTTAGCGGTCTTTTTATAAGTATATTCCAAGGAATTCGTGAACGCTCTTTTTCCATTCTCCTTTTACTGATTGTTTTTGACAATAATCTTTTAGTTGCTCTGATATTGTTGTTGTATCAGACCAATTTAGATTTGATTTCACAGATATCTCTTTTGAAAGCACATTTTCCGAATGCATCCAGTCTACAACCATAATGTCTTGAGATGGAATATCATGAATGATGAGACCATTAGGAATTCGATCCCGATTTGCTGTGGCCAATGCTAATAATGGGCCGCTCGGGCATTTTTTTGAAATCGAAATAGCGCGGATGAGTGCTGTACCCATTACAGGAAAAAGCGTCATGACCCCATGACCCATGTTTGCCCTTTTACCAGAGTCTGCCGCGTTTGTTACCGAGGGAGGATAACAGGAAGAAATATCCGCAAAATCACCTTCAGCAATTGTTGCTTTTGCATAACGACCGGAATGAGCAACATGCCGGAGTAACGACAAGGCTATTGCCAAAGGCCTTTCTAACGATTCTTCTGGAAAATCACTAACAATTATAAAACCATCGCCAATTTGATGAGCGAAAAGTCTATCAGGAGATTCGGGATAGCATTTGGCACCAATTTGATAGATACCTTCCATTAGTTCACCGAGAGACAAGAGAATAATATCTTCCTTATCGTATAACTGCCCAAAACCTTCTATGTCAATATTGATTGCCCATCGTCCATTTGGTTTTTCTATTCTTTGCATTTTATTATCATGCTTCTATTTATAACAGATCCACCATACAGACCGAACTGATTACCAGAAACCATAGCACCTTGATCGCCACTTTTTTCAAGAACTTCGTATCCTTTTTCGCCACAAATTTCACCAGCCTTTTCATAACACATTCCCCAATTGAGTGCACTACCGGAACAGGTTATAGCATATCCTTCCTTGCCATCAGATGTGTATGTTTTTTTTGCAGTGGCACAACCTCCGAGAATTAAGCAAATGAAAATAAGTAAAAATAAATTTTTCATAAGATCTCCTTTCTTTCTTTACCGCTAACATTCAGCATAACCAGACGCGCGGTTTTTGTGCGGTCTGCGTTAATGCTATGGTTGTGTATTTTTTTATTCCCTGTAGCTTTGATACAGGTGAATGGTTGGTAGCTCGATATTCCATTCCTGAGCCTCATCTTTTGGCTTTAGATCTTTTTTCTTAAAAATGACTCGTTTCGCCAAATAGTCCGGTGCCGTTATAATTACTGTTAGTTTTTTGGGTTTCTTTTTACATATATCAATTGGTGAACAACAAGAGTAAGTATCAAAGAAAGCTGTTGCTATGAAAACTCCCTCTTTATTTGTTGTGAAAAAATCTGGATACTTCGCTTTAAAAAATTCTGCTGTTGTACCAGTATAGTCATCAAAAAAGAAGAAGAGCGTGGCATTTGGGATAGCTTGACCAGTTGAATTATCCTGGATTGTTCCGGTGATGGTGTATTTGGCAAATGGACATTTTGCATATGCATGATGTTGAAATGTGAAGATTGGCAATGATATAAATATAATGAATAATAATTTTACTCTCATCTATTAACCTCTTTATTGATACACAACGGTGCCCTTAACAGGCTGGGCGGCGTTTTATCGCCCGGTCATAGTTGAAGGGCGGGTTATGTGATAATTGGTTCGTTCACAGTTGCCACATCAATAATATGATTAAGACATACTATTTCGTAATGTTTCATTTTTGGTGCTAAAATATCAAGACCAATGCATGATGAATGAATGTAATCAAGGAATTTGGATTTGCTATATACCCTGAAAACATTTCCTACATACACCTCTTCTTTATCTTCAGATGTGAATGACTCATTTCTGATTGAGTAGCACACATAATTATTGAAAATGATATTATACTTTTCACATGAATCAGTTGTGTTAATTGGTGTATAAGCGGATTGACCTTCAGAGCTTTTTATTACCTCTGGATCAGAAATCGCCTCGTCGATATAGATATGAAGCTCAAGATCGGTTTTCTCAAGGATTTTGTCTAAATATAAATACTTTGCTTTATTAATATCTCTTGTCATTTTTTGGTTTCACATAACGGTTTGATAACCAGCTTGGCGAGCTTTTTGCCAAGTCTGCGTTTATTAAATTGTTATGGAAATTATTTGCACACTGGCTTTTCACCTTCTTTCAGGAAATATAATCCACCTACTACTATTTGAAATATAGGATGTGGCCAATGCTCATAAACGCTACCGCCAGGAACCACTGGGCAACTTGATGTTTTATATAAGTTTTCTTTGTCTAATGGCATCATTCCCATTTTATAGTGAAGTGGACGAGGGAATGGATTATTTACAGTAAGCATCATACCTGTACCATCACCGATATCGGTTGATTGCTCCAGGTGGAAAACAATTGTCTTTTCTGGATTTTTATTCTCAATTACTTGTTTGAAATTAACCGGATGATCACCGTCTACATCAGCTTCGATAAAGATCGTTTCACCGGCATAAACACAAATAGTAGAATCTTGTACTGCTGGTGGTAATAGTTCAAAAGATCTTTCATAGTATTTCCCATCAGCTTGCTTCAACTTGATAGTAAGATTCTTTCTACACATTGCAGTTTTACAATATTCAATGAATCCTTGCATGCTTGGTTCTTTTTGAGCTTCTGAAGAATCAGCAGCAAGTAATGGATTGCATATAAAAAATGAAAAGAACAAAATCGCAAATATCAGTTTTTTCATCAGTCTCTCCTCCATAACATGCCAATAACCAGCCATGATTTTTATGGTCTGGTTAATTGGGTTGGTTAAAGTTTTGGTGACATATGTTCATAAATATGATTAAACAATATTTTATAAACCGAGAAGAAAGACGGCAGAATGCTTTAGCTTCTAGGCTTTATCGAGAAGCTTGTCAAATTCTCGATCAAGAAAACGCTTTAATGATTGAGAACTCGACTCCCGAGCTGAAGACGCTTTCAGGAAAAGTTGTGCAGGTAAATTTTCCAAAGTTGACTGAATAGGGTCTTCTTTGCCACGAGTCAGGGAAAAATGTATTTTATCTTGGATATCGGAGCGTAATTTTATGTTATTTTCAGATAGAGAGTCTATAATCGCCGCTTGCACTTTAATGATACCGATAATTAAGTCTCTAAGGTCTTTCTCTTTAATTGACATACTTTATTCTCCTCTTATAAACTTTAACACAAAGTTAAGGAGCCGGGCAACGTCTTTTCGCCCGGTCGCCTTGAACGCATGGTTAAAATTATGAAACTGGATGATTTGCATTTAGCAAACTTAAATTTAGGACTTAGCATTGATCGTCTTGAACGTGAAGGATTTACGGATCTCGATGACATGAAACACGCATGGCTTAGAATTAATAAATTTCTCATTAAGGTTTCCAATATCTCCCCTCAAGAATCTCTCGCAACAGCTGAGACGCTATTGTCTCTGGATGCTGATTCAGACTTGAAGCCGAATTTTTTGCCATGCCGTAAAAGACCTCTACAACGCCATTTATTACCGTGTATTGGGCCTGATGACGTTTGCCATTGTGCTCAACTTCTACAGTGTAATATTGAGGAGTCTGATTTTTCATGATATCCTTTTTTTATTTATATTTTAACATATATTAGTAGGATAGATTTCTATTCCAATAGAATTGCATCCTACTATT
>CAYYNL010000281.1:0-3695 GCA_964472925.1 uncultured Fibrobacter sp.
GGCAGATTGGCGTTTTATCGAAAAAATGAAACTGATTGCCGGTATTCAGGCTAATAAAGTTGAATTTGTTGACGTTGATGTGGTTCCTCGTGTAGGTCTCATTATAGATCCTTTAGAGATTCTCAATTTTAAATTGCTATACAGCCAAGCTTTCCGTGCTCCATTTATTCACGAAATGTTTTTAAATCATCCCGCATTAAAGGGAAGCAGTGATCTTGTTCCGGAAAAGGTCAACACCTTCGATATTGGAGCAAATTTGAAACTTAAAAATGTGCAGGCTGGTGTAAATGGTTTTTATAGTAAACAGAAAAGTATCATTATTCAAGATCGTTCTGATCCCACAGCAATACCAACATATAATAATTTCGGTGAGGTAATTTTCATGGGTCTGGAATTGGATGCCAAGTATTACATTATACCGGAAATATATCTGACTGCATCTATGCTTTACCAGTCCAACAAAGACCAGAATGACATCAAGAATGTGGTACCATCACCTAACTTCAGTGCCAAGGGTGGACTTAGCTATAAGGCAGAAAACGGCATCAGCATGAGCCTGTTTAATGTGTATCAGGGGGATCTGGATAAGAAATATTATTCGACCATAAACGTATCTCCCAAGTCCTTTTCTCTTCTGAACTTTTACGGATCATACAATATTAACAAATTGCTAAAATGTAAACAGTTAAACAGTTTCAATTTATACCTGAATGTTGAAAATTTACTTGATAAAGAGATCTGGCTTACCGACTGGAATCTGCTTCCTGGAAAGTCTCTTCCTGCGGAAAGGGGCAGAATCGTTTCCGGTGGTGTAAATATCGAGTTTTAATTAAGCAAAGATTGTTTTTATTAATAATAATCTGATCACATACGGAGTAAAACATGTTTTTATTAAATAAGCGTAAATTCTTTCTGTCGCTTATGATATTTGTGATTGTCAGTCTGGGGCACGCTGAAGATATTTCAGTTGCTCCTGCTGAAATCCAGGCAGCATTAACCCTTAAATTACTTACATTCCATGAAAAACTGGCTTCTTCCGGTGATATTACAATTTACGTTGTAGATGGTTCTGAATATGCCCAGGCTCTAAAAAAAGCTATTGGAAAACCAATTGGTTCATCAAAACTCTCTTCTGTCATCGAAGGAGATGATGTACCAAAGCAGAAACCAGCTGTTGTTTATCTGGGTAACAGTTCAAAACTGGATGATATACTCTCTTATTGTCGCACAAATGGTACACTATCTATTACAGGAAATCCGGAGCTGATTTCTAAAGGAGTTACTCTGGGATTCGGTGTATCTAATGAAAAACCCAAAGTAATGCTGAATCTCAGTTCATCTAAACTGGAAAACATAGATTGGAATCCAGCCATTTTAAAAGTTGCAATAACTACCAAGTGAACTACAAATCTTTAAAAAAATGAGCCCATCATGCTGAACATATATTCGATTAAATTCCGACTCGTGGTTTTGGCTGCTGGTGTAAGTGCTATTCTGCTGGTACTGCTTGGTGTTATAATCCCTAAACAAACAACAAAGCTTTCAGCAGACATTATGAAAGAAAATGCCATGTTTATTGCAAATCTTCTTTCCGAAAATCTTGCTTTGGGAATGCAGACTCTGGTTCTGGACGATGGAGAGTCAGTTAAAAAAACTATTGAACTGTTGAAAAAAGAATATGAGGAGTCGCTGATATCTGATATTGCAGTTTTTGATACTGAAAGAAGATTTATCCAGGGGATGACAGCTAAAGCCAGAAACATAATTTGTAAAAAGGTCAACAAACTCACTGTCGATGATCAAAAGGGAATGATCGTGACATACATCCCCATGTTCGATCAGAGCGAAAATAGTCTGGGTTATTTAACCATAGTTTTTACAAAAAAGAGTTTTTTAAAAAAGATCAGCCATTTTACAGTCTCATTATGGATAATAAACGCAATAATTCTTGGAATTACAATTTTTGCTATTCTTTTTATTTCATCTTCAATTGTTAATTCATTGAAAAAAACCACCCTGATTCTTCAGGATATTGCATCAGGTGAAGGTGATCTTACAAAACGAATCACAATTCTGACTCGGGATGAAATCGGAGTTTTATGCAAATGGTTCAATATTTTTGTGGAAAAGCTTCATAATATGATCAAAGATGTTAAAGAAAACACATTAACTATAAACAACATTTTAAGCGAATTACCGCAAATAGTGACAGAAAGCAGTGCTTCGGCCGGAATGCTGAGAGAGAGTGCACAGAATGCCAGAGTTTCTATTGATAAAATGAATGTCTCTCTTGAAGGCATGGACTCATCTACAAAAGATATGTCGATTTCAGTAAAAAATGTGGCCACTGCAATTGAACAGTTAAATGCAAGTATCAATGAAGTAGCTAAAAACTGTCATAAAGAGTATAGTATATCAGAGGATGCCAACAAACAATCGAAAAATGCGCTGGAAACCATTGATTATCTGGGAGCTGCCGCTAAAGACATCGACAGGATAACAATTGTAATAGGAGCTATAGCAGGACAGATTGATCTTCTTGCTCTCAATGCTACTATCGAAGCTGCACGTGCAGGTGAGGCTGGCAAGGGTTTTTCGGTTGTGGCAAGCGAAATAAAGGAGCTCGCAAGACAGACCGCAATTGCTGCTAAAGAAATAAAAAGTAAAATCAGTACAATGCAAAATTCCACCGAATCTTCAATCAGCGCTATCCGTTCTATAGCAAAAGTAATTGATGAAGTCAGCTGTATTTCAAAAACAATTGTAAGCTCAGTGGAAGAACAGTCTTTTACTACAAAAGAAATCGCAAATCAGATTTCTCATACCAAAGATTCTGCCACCACCATTTCCAAAGGAATTAGCAGCAGTGCCAATGAAATTTCTGCTGTTGCCTCTAATATGCGACATGTGGATCAGGTTGCAAATAAAAACGAAGAAAGTGTTGAGAAAAGCAAATCGGTAGTAAATCAATTAAGTACACTTTCTGTTAAGCTGCAGGGAATAGTGGATCAGTTTAAGATTTAAAGCAGTACATCAGCTTGAACCTCGTAGGAGTCATCAGGTTTTTGAGATCGCAATGGATTCGTCCGTAATTTTTGGAAATGCCGATTTGAATTTATTTAGTTATTCTTCGGGCAGAGAATAATTTATTTCTGATGTCGCTGATATATGTAGGGTATTTGGTGTAGCCCGAAATGGATACTATTCATGGTAAAGCGACCGCTTAGTGAACATGGCCGCCTTGAAGTCATATTAATACCTGTTTATTTGAAGATATCTTCGCAGCCATGAAAAACTTAGGAAAAGGATTTACTTTTCCCCATCTTTTGACTCAGGTTCTTTCGGATCTGGTTTTACCCTGGTTGTTCCTCTTATCTTTCTTCCCAGACTATCATATTCGTATTCGGTATAGTTGACCAGTTCATAACATTTCTTTTTAGCATCACGGTCTTTAACAAAAAAACAGTATACTCTGTGAGGCTGATCTTTATCGGTATAGGTATAGTAATTAAAATGAAAAATCTCGTTAATATTGTAATAAAAATCAAAGCCGAAGCTATACTGTTTCTTTTTATTATTATTGTACACATTCAATCGTACAATGGAAGGTTCTTTCCCTTTACTGACAATGAAATCAGCAACTATGCTATCAAAAGGTGTGAGGTAGTACCGCCTGATTGAGTTGGAATCTATTT
>CAYYNL010000282.1:0-3658 GCA_964472925.1 uncultured Fibrobacter sp.
GTTAAACCAAAATTCCGTAGTTGGATGTGGCGCATTCGCGTCCCGATAATAATCGGGAAGCCATTGTCGGTATTTCGCCTTTATTCACCTGGGCATAGCCTTCAAGTCTTAAATTAGAAGGCAAAATCGCTCGCATTCTGACTTGCTAACTAAACGGCTAGCCGTAACCAATAAAGGGCGCATGCCTTACCAAAAATATCTCCGGTCCGAACAAAAAACCCTAAACCTAAATTCCTGTCCGCAGCTGGATGTGGGCGCATTCACGTAACCTGTTAATTTATAATGCGTTTTCAGGATCTCTTTTTCCATTTATTTCTGATAATCTTTTCAATGGTAATAATAGGAAGAACAACTGCTCCACAAAGAGCCGACTCTGCCCAGGATTGCAAGCTTAAAGGCGATGAACCGAATAATTGGTTCATAAATGGAAGATGAACATAGGCTAACTGAAGGGCTAAAAGGATCCCGATTCCCACGAAAACGGTGGAGTTGGAAAACACACCTATATTGAAGATACTCTCACTTAATGATCTGCAATTGAGCATATAGAAGATTTGAAGAAAGACGATGGAGGTTACTGCCATGGTCTGGGCCTCACTTAAGGCATCAGCACTTATCACCCCTGCATTAATGGCGCTTGAGAATTCCTTAAGAAACAGTCCTATTCCGACTGCGGCAATAATCAGGGCTACCAGGATTGTTCTGAAAATAACAAAAGGATTAAGAAGAGGTTCATTGGGTTTACGGGGAGGGCGATTCATGATATTTCTCTCTTTGGCTTCGAAAGCCAGAGGAAGAGCCAGACTGATGGTGGCTACCAGGTTTATCCAGAGGATCTGAACAGGTGACATTGGAAGAAGCGGGATACCATTCACTATAGGAAAAAAGGCTACAGCTACCAGCAGTATCAATGCTTCTCCAACATTGGTAGGTAGAACAAAGGCCAGAGATTTTACCAGATTGTCGTATACTCTTCGGCCTTCTTCTACTGCAGCAACGATGGTTGCGAAGTTATCATCGGTGAGAACCATGTCTGAAGCATCTTTGGAGACATCAGTACCGGTGATACCCATGGCAACTCCGATATCTGCTTTTTTAAGAGCCGGAGCATCGTTAACCCCATCACCGGTCATGGCAACGATTTCTCCATTTTTCTGTAATCCACTTACCAGTTTCAGTTTATGTTCTGGTGCCACTCTGGAGAAGATGTTGACATTTGCGGATATTTCCACCAGGGATTCTTCAGACAGGGAATCCAGTTGGTTTCCAGACATGGAACCCTGATCGCTCAAAATTCCCAAGATTTTGCCTATTGCGGCGGCTGTAGTCTGATGATCTCCAGTGATCATTTTGACTTTTATTCCGGCGTTATGACACTTTTGGATGGCCATCTTAACCTCCTCACGCGGGGGGTCAATAAGTGCCTGCAGTCCCAGAAATGTCAGACCCTGTTTAACCATATCGAAAGAGATCGATTCTATATGCGGTTGCAGTTCCATTTTGGCAAAGGCAAGTATCCTCATGCCTTCCTTAGCAAAGTTGTTGGTAGCCTGGAGAATAGTCTCCATCTGATCGGGCTGCAAAGCACACCTGTTGATAATTACTTCAGGAGCGCCTTTTACATAGAGTGTCTTTGTATCATCCTGGTCATGGAGTGTTGCCATAAATTTGTATTCCGATTCAAAAGGGATGGAATCAAGACGTTTAATAGAATCACGTATTGAATCGATATCCAGACCGGCTTTTAATGCCGATGTGAGCAGGGCACCTTCGGTTGGATCGCCTTCAATTCCCCATTTTCCGTTTTGGTTTTTAAGGTAAGCATCGTTACAGAGAACTCCTGCTTTCAGTAAGTCAGAAATTTGGAGGGGCAGATCTTTTATTGGCTGGCCCTCTTTTTCCAGTGAACCATTTGGACCATAGCCGATACCGCTGAGATAGATATTGTAATTTGGTGTCCATAGATGTCTGACGGTCATTTCATTTCTGGTGATAGTACCGGTTTTATCTGAACAGATCACAGTCGTACTTCCCAGAGTTTCGACTGCAGGAAGATGGCGGATAACCGCACGCTGTGCCGCCATACGCCGGACACCGATTGCCAGAGCGATGGTGATTATTGCGGGAATACCTTCAGGTATAGCTGCAACAGCCAGGGCTATAGCAGAAAGAACCGCATCAACCATGGGATATCCTCTAAGCAAAGCTACAGCAAAAAGGATTATCGAAACAATTAGTATGACTATGGTTAAAACCTTGGCGACTTTGGCGATTGAACGAGTGAGAGGGGTTTCTGTTTTGGCGGTGTCACTTAACATTCGGTTTATTTTTCCAAGTTCAGTCCTCAAACCGGTTTCTACAACGATTCCTTTGGCAGTACCGGATGCTACGGAAGTTCCGTTAAAGACCATATTAATCCGGTCTGCCAAAGCAGTATCGGATTTTAATGTTTGGGGAGCTTTTTCTGATGGTAATGATTCGCCAGTGAGAGCAGCTTCCAAAACTTTAAATCCTTTTGCTTGGAAAAGGCGAATATCTGCAGGGATTCTATCACCTGCCTGAAGAAGTACAATATCACCGGGAACCAGCGATGAAGCCATCACTGTGGAGGGCTTTTTATCTCTGAGTGCAATTGCCGTGTCTGGGACCATTCCTTTTAATGCAGCTATTTCCTGGCTTGAACGGAATTCCTGAAAAAAGCCAATAAGTGCATTAACTATGACCACACCTGCAACCACAAAACCATCAGTGAGCTCTCCCATGATTAAGGCAAGAAGCGATGAGCCCAGAAGAACATAAATAAGGGGGTTATTGATCTGGCGGAAAAGAATCAATAGAATAGATTCGGGAGGGGATTGTGGTAATTCGTTTTTACCATATCGGGTAATTCGTTCAGATGCATCTTCAGATGAAAGTCCCTGGGGAGAGGTTTCTAGGTTTTGGAATATGGTTTTGATATCCTGTTGATACCAGGGGATCATCTTTTCCATAGACATCTCTCTTTAGGAATAGGAAAACATCCAATAACCGGGGTTTTGATACGCAATCGGAACTAATATAATGAGAATAATGGAATTGGAATATTTATAGAAGTGGCAACAATCAGACCAATATAGCGGAAAAACTTTTATTCAAAACAAGCAGACAGAGATATATATTATTCAACCTAATTAATAATCTGGTTTATCAGGTCGTGCCCCTCGACACTGAAATGAAATTAACATCAACAAAGGAGTTAAATTATGGCCCACAAAATTAGTGATGCTTGCCTTGCTTGCGGAACCTGTCTCCCGGAGTGTCCGGTAGAAGCGATCAGCGAGGGTGATCCTATCTATGTAATCGATGCATCAAAGTGCACCGACTGCGGAGCTTGTGCAGAAGCCTGCCCTGCGGAGGCAATTTCTGCTGAATAGGCATAATTTATTTTTGCTCCTCCTTTAAGGGGGAGCATTCTTTTTCCTTCCTGATTTTCTCTCTTTATCTTACCGTTTCGAACTATTCTTGTGTTGTACTGATATTTGTTTGGTCTCTAATACAGCCGCCTAAATCTGACCCTGTAAATTCCCAAAGAGCGGAGAGCTTGAGAAAGGAATCAAACTATGGATGAAACAAAAACATAACAACTGGTATATGCATATTTTCAGCTACCCTGTTGTTG
>CAYYNL010000283.1:0-3510 GCA_964472925.1 uncultured Fibrobacter sp.
TATAGCACTGGGAATTCTTTCTGACCAGAATGCGTTTTCAAAAATACTGGGTGAGGTTACTATCCCTCTAATAAAAAATGATTGTTTCTTTCTTTACACTGATGGACTTACAGAAGCATTCAATCCCAATAAAGATGCTTATGGGACTGCCAGATTGTTGAGACTTCTTGATGGAAATATCGTTAACACTCCTGAGGCGTTATCCAGTAAAATTGTTCAGGATATCAAGGCATTCACACAGGGAGCTGCTTATCATGATGACCTGACCTTCATTGTCATGTGCGTCGAAGGGAGATAGGAAAAAGCAAAGAGATTCAGTAGTATTAATAAAAAAGGGCCTGCAGAAATACAGACCCTTTATGTTTCGCTATAAAAACAGATGGTTTTTAGCCAACCATTTTTTCCAGTTCGATTCCTTTTGTCTCATGAGCAAGTTTCCAGACAAAGAGGAAGGAAAGAATTGTCAAAACTGCATAAATACCGTATGATGGGCCAAGACCCATGGATGCCAGCATGATCGGGAATGTCATTGTGATTGCAAAGTTGGCTACCCACTGAGACAATCCGCTGACCGCAAGACCGGCTCCACGCATCTGATTGGGGAACATCTCACCAAGCATAACCCACATCACAGGACCCCAGGAGAAATTGAAGAACATCACAAAAAGGTTTCCTGCAACCAGAGCAATAGGACCACTTGCACCTACTAATTTCAGTGCGCCACCTTCGGTTTGAGCTGATGTCCAGAAGACAATTGACATAACCCCCAGGCAGATGGCCATACCGATTGAACCGATAAGAAGCATTGGTTTACGGCCAATTTTGTCGATGGTGAAGGTGGCAATGAAACAGGCTAAAATGCTTAGTGCGCTGCTTATAACATTAATTAACAGAGAATCGGCTTCGGTAAAGCCGGCTGATTGCCACAGAACTGCTCCATAATAGAAAATGATATTGATACCGGTAAATTGCTGGAATGCTGCCAAACCAATACCAAGCCAGACGATCGGACGCACTTTACCGTTGGCACCGAGAAGATCTTTGAGACTGGGGCGGTGATCTTTAGCCAGAGATTCTTTGATTTCATTGTATTTGGCTTCAGCACCAGTACCCATAAGCTTTTTAAGAACAGACATCGATTTTTCTTTCTTACCGGCTGCGACCAGAAAACGGGGACTCTCTGGAATAAGAAGAAGAGCAAAGAAAAATAAGACGTTAAAAATAAGTTCCACCCAGAACATCCAACGCCATGCCTCAAAACCCATTATCCATTCTTTGGTTGATCCACCTGCTGCAGAAGCAATCATATAATTGGATAGGAATGCCGCAAAAAGACCGGTGATAATTGCAATCTGCTGAATTGAGGAGAGAGTTCCGCGCAATCTGGCAGGTGCTACCTCTGAGATGTATGCCGGGCAAAGTATCGATGCTGCACCAACGGAAAATCCACCGATAAGACGGTAAATAATAAACTCAATAGAACCATGGGCAATACCTGAGCCCCAGGCGCTAACCGCAAAAAAGATGGCAGAAATGATCATAATAAAACGGCGGCCAAACTTGTCAGCCAGATTTCCAGCAATGAATGCTCCAACCGCGCAACCAAGAAGCATCGAAGCTACATTAAATCCGGTAACCACACTGTCTGATTTAAAAGCCAGCTTTAATCCATCTACGGTCCCATTGATCACGCCAGAATCAAATCCAAATAAGAAACCACCAACGGTTGCCACAATTGTTATTAAAATGATGAAAGCGAAATTGTGGGTGTCTGCTGCTGCGGTTCCAGCCTTTATTACAGAATCCGCTACACGAGCTCCATTCTGTTTGGAAGGCTCTTCCATTACCGTATTTTCACCTTTATAAGAAGAATCTGACATAACCAAATTTCCCCTTTCCTTGAAAAATATTGATTGTTACTATAAATGAAGAAACTTAGTATTGGCTAAGCATCCATTGCGATTCTGATGTAATATATTTAAAGAGTACAATTTTGTCCAACTACTAAATGTAAGCCTTCAATTTAAACTATAGGAATGTAATATAACTCTAATGAATACTTTTTCAGGTAAAAATATGATACAATATTCTATTCATTGATATATTATTATATCAAATTACCCAATACTTTGTCTCGCGCTCTCCTTGTCCATCAGAATAGAACATGTTTACCATTATTTTAGCATGATCCTGGTGCAGCATTGCCTTGTAATTCCAGAAGTCAGTGCAATATGATATACTCCGGGTGGCAAGTTTGACATTTGAATTGCCGCTTTCTTTCCAGAAACAGATTGTCGGTGTACCTCTTTACCGCAAAGGTTAACTACCGAAACTACTCCGGCTGATTCACTGGTGCTCAAAGTCAGTTCAAGGGTATTTCCATTCCAGCGTAAGTTTTTCTCCCGATGATTAATCGAGGATTTAGAAAGAGTCTGAACCGGTCCCCATTTAGCAAGCAGCGCTTTTTTTTCTTTCTCGGTGATGGGGATCACCGTTCCATGCCTTGGAGTGAAATTAAAGGAGATTGGCTTAGGATCTTTTGTGAAATTTTTAAGATCAGTGCTTATAGCAAATTCATACCTTCCAGAATTGTAAACATCATACATGAGAACAAAAGTATCCGAATCAATCAAACGAAACACACAGGATCCTTCAACTGCCGCATCTGTAACCTGCAGGTATCTATCGTACAGTACATATCCTTCGGTTAGTTTTTTTGATGTAGCTGATTTTATTCCATTTCCGCTCCCTTCAGTTTTAAAAAAAAGATGATAGATGCTGTCTTTATACACTATATCAGCATCGATTGCTGCATTGTTGTTATAAGCATAAAGCAATTTTGGAACAGTCTCAAGCTGAGTGAAGGTACTGTTTGCGTAGCTATAATAGAGCTTGTCAGGAGAACCAGGACCCAGTCTCATTGCGAAATAAACCATGTATTTGCCCACTTCCTTATCGTAGATGACCTGTGGCGCCCATACGCGATCTGCAGAAGAATATGCTGGAAAAGTCTTGGGGATATTAATGGCGCTGGATGTCCAATCAATCAGATTAGTTGATCGAAGCATCACCAGTCCTCTGTTTGATGCCCATCCGTTGGCTGAAACCATATCGGTAGCAACCATATAATAATCGTTATCTTCTCCGCGCAGTATGTGAGGATCACGCACTCCACCAGTGGAACTGATCTTTTCGGAACTGATGACTGCATTGTTGTTGTTAAGCGCCACGAAATTGTGAGCATCATCACTGATTGCAAAACGAATCGCTTCCTGACTTTTGTTGTTTCCAGTAAAATAGGTAAACAAATAAGCTGTAAATACATCATCTGCAAAAATGGGTAAAACTGGGAAAAGCAGTAAGAAAAAGATTACAGCCAGTGATTTGATCGGATTTAACATACCTAACCTTTTTTCCTTTTGATTACTTCCAAAGACTTCTGGTAATTAAAATTATCTTTAAATGGACATTCGAATGTATATAAAATAGCTAAAACTGGTGATAAAGCCC
>CAYYNL010000284.1:0-3463 GCA_964472925.1 uncultured Fibrobacter sp.
AATTTTTTCGGACAGTTTTCAAAAATAAAAAAATAAATTTTTATCTTATTATGTTTAGAGTACCGTGATAGTTTACGATTTTAGCTTTTCCTTTGTAGTAGAAAGTAAAGTAATAAACTCCGTCATTCAAATTATGACCGTCAAAAAATTTCGAACCAACAGTAAGTTCTTCGCCTTTCATAAAGGTGTCGTAATTTTCAGCCTGATATACTTTTTTACCCCATCGGTCATAGATATCTAATGTATTGGTTCTGTATTCATCAGGATCTTCAGGGTTAATCTTGGTGTTCAGGTTTGTGATGGCAAATACATCATTAAATCCATCTCCGTTAGGGGTGATAACATTCGGGAAAATTAAGTCAGCTTCTATTACAACGGTATGAATAATTTCATCAATGCAACCGTGTTCAGTCTCAATAAATAGAGTTACATTATAGTCCCCCCAGGTTTCATAGGTATGAGTGGGTGAAAATTCTGAAGAGTCAACAATTCCATCACCAAAATCCCAAAACCAGGATGTTCCGGAAGCAGAAGTAATTAAGGAATCGGCATAGTTGGTAAATGCAACAGCTCCATCGTTTTCACTGAGAAGTGAAATTTCGGGATTTGCAGCAAATTCAGCCATGGGTTGAGCATATACATGGAGATAATTCCATTTCATAAGTGAGTCTTGACAGCCTTGCTCTGATATAACGAGTAGTTGAACATGGTAATCACCCGGTTCGGTGATTGTTACTTCGGGATTTTTAAGTGCGGACGAGAAAACGAGACTTCCGTCAACATTGTAAATTCTCCAATCATAAGTCAGGTTGATACTGTCAGGTGTAGTTAGATTGTTGAATAACAATTTTAGCGGGGAACAGCTTTCGGTTGAGGAAGCTTCAAATTCACAAATAGGCTGTGGGTCAATATATATTAAGATAGTATCACTGCCATTGCAAACCAAAGAACTGTCAGCATTATTTGTGGTAACATTCAAAATATATTCACCTTCGCTTAATACATATATGTTCTCAGATGTGCTTCCTGTATTCCATTGATAAACGGCGGTAGAGTCACTGAAATTAGACTCGAGATAAAAAAGTTCACCGGCACACAAACCTATATCTTCTCCAAGGTCAGGCCTTGGGCTTTGAATGACATTTACATTAAAGTTAGTATCATAAGCACAGCCATATTCATCAATAACAGTGGCAATATAGTTAAGGTTTCCAGACTCTTCAGGAATAACAAAGCTGCCGTTAACACCGGGTCCGGTATATATAACAGTATCAATTAGAACATTATAAGTCCAATCCTGTGGAAGAAGTCTTGGATTTAAAGCCAATTCCCATCCAAAAATATAACCGTTATCTGATCCCCAAGTGTCTTGTACTTCAATGTACCAAGTTCCGTTAAGGGAGCATCCGTTCATATAAGTACCGAAATCATGATAAGGATGATAAACTTGTGTCATATTCACTACATCAGTTGGATTCACGGTTTGATTAACAACCCCTCCAATATTTGCAGATTCGTAAACATAGCCTTGTCCGCTTGCATAAGTATAACCTTGGTTTGTGGTGCTTGACCAACAGTAATCCCATCCGGTTCCCATAATATTGCTTGAGGGACTGCATCCCCCACCATCCGGTTCGTAATACAGTCCAAAATAGGCATAGGTAGTTCCAGTCCAATGATATGTTTGATAGTCGGGTAACATGATCGCCGTATTCCCATTTGGACAAGTTAATTGAATTAAGATATCACCAATATAAGAATGTTCGATATTGAGACGGACATAAAGAATATCATCAGGATTGCTTATATGTGCAGTAGGATTAAATGAGGTAAAGGTAACGGGAGAACGGTAAGAATATCCATAAGGAGGACAATTGACCCCATCCGGCAAAAAGATTGTATCGGTAACCCCCAGTGTGGTAATTTGTGTACTTCCTACTGAATCGACCCTAATACTGGCATAGGCATCATATCCGCAATTAAGCTCAATGGTGCTGCCGGTGCAGATATCCGGAAAATGCCCTACTCCGGTGATGGGATTTGAAGAAGTCCTGACTCTGAAGGTTAAGGGGATTTGAGTTCCACAACCTGCAGTGTCTTCAATGGAAACAGAAACATCATATCCTCTTCCTTCTCTGAATTTGTGAGGCATAACATATAATCCAACCCCTGTAATAACAGTGTCGCCTAAATCCCATTTAAAAATTGAAGTGGCATCAGATTGGGCATAGCTGAAATTATTGTCGATATATTCACCGTAAACCTGTAAGATAACTGTATCATAAGGGCAAACATTCACATAATAATAGCCGTCATTAAGTCTTGGATCCAATCGGGGAACGTGAGAAGATAAAACAGTATCAAGATGAATGTTAATTCTTTGGCAAGGTCTTTCACAAGCAGTTGTGATGGAAAAACCTGCACCTACACCGGCTCCGTCAGTTACAAAAACCAAATGCAGTGCTCCGGTTGGGTTCTGAATGGTAGCAGTATAGTTGAAAATAGCTTCAGTAGTGAAATTGGAATTATTAAGCTTCACCATGAGAGGGTCATTACTCGAAGAACCATTATAAATGTATAGCGTATCCGATGGGTCTATGTCAAGTGTTAGAACCGAAATCTGAACACAAGAGTTATTGGGATCGTTGGATAAAATGGTTAGTGAATCGGAACGGTTGTTTCCATAATTTCCGGAAGCAGAACCATTGTCATAAATAATTAAATTACAGTGTGATATGGTCGTTTGAGTGCCGTTCATTACGAATGGAATCTGTGCAAACGAAGTTGCTGCCGATAATAGAAAAAGAAATAAAAATATTTTTTTCATAATATGTTTTTTTAAAATCCGAATTGTTTGATATAACTTATTTTATTCTGCATGAAAACAGGAGCAGGATAAACTATAACAAAATAAGAGCTGTTACTAATGGTGAAAACATTATATTTCTCAGGATCCTGAGGAAGTGAATAATTTAATGAATTAATCCTTTTAGTCGAAATCATCTTATTGATATCACATGTTTTACCCGGTGATACAAAGTTGCAAATATTACCCAACATTTGTGAATTTGCAGGTTTTTGATCACTGATGTAGCAAAATCCGGTAACACCAAAATTAAGCTCCAGCAGTTTGTCAGGGGCTTCTTGCTGCATTTTGATTAATTCAGACTTTGAAAATGATTCATAAAGCAAACTGTCAGGGGTGACCTCTTTTGGGCCTTTTTGTGCCATTAGTGCAACTAACGGGCATAAAAGAATAAAAAGGATGATGTTTTTTTTCATTTTGTCATTTTTTGTATTTATTCAATTTTATTGTTTCATTTTGTTAGACGCGTAAAATTACAAAATGTTCCGAATAAATAGGTCTTTTTGTTATAAATCAATAAAAATAATTATATTTATAGTTCGATTTTAATATTTTGTTAATAAAATTTCTTTTATAATAAAAAAAAACTGTCCGAAT
>CAYYNL010000285.1:0-3460 GCA_964472925.1 uncultured Fibrobacter sp.
CCTTTCTGCATCAATATCTTACGGTTCTTCATCGTCACCTACTGCGGTTTTTAGGATAATCGGAATTGATTGCTAAGCCCATTGATGATTTTTCTACTTTTATCACCCCTATCGATAAAGCCTTTTGTACTGATTATGTAAGGAACATCAATCTTTTAGGTTGTCGAATTGTGTAAATTTAATTAATTTAATTTAACAGAACATCACTTATGCATGCCTTACTAAATGAAACTCTTTTTTTATTAACTTTTTGAAAGGTATTATTATGCATTTTAAAATACGATTTATGTTCTTTACATCAACAGCTATAGCTGCTTGCTTTTTATCATTCTGTTTACCTCCTCCCAAATATATCGATTTAACTCAGAAAAGCAAAATAGCAGTAGTTGGGTTTTCTCTGGATAAAACCATAGCAGCTGAAAACAAAAAAGAGGTTGATCAGGGTCCAGGACTGCTTCAGAAAATGGTCAAGGGTAAAGAGAAAGCCGAAGACGATTATTTTCAATACCATAAACAGGCTCTGGATGGAATATGGGCACAATTCAAGGAAAATATTCAGGATGCTTTACTGGGTATTCCTCTGGTCAGTTTTGATGAAATAGTAAATAATCAAAGATTGTTGGCTTTGACAAAGCCCAAAGAGAGTAAATTCAGCATATCATCCATGAAGCTTAATCCTGAAGGACTCAATTATGTAAGTGCCTATAACTCAAATCTAATGGATAGTATCTGCAGTATTCTGGGATGTGATTTACTGCTGGTAGTCGATAATAAAGCGAATTTTGATTCAGTACCTCCACCCATAAGGTCAGAGGGTTCCGCTATAGTTATTGAACCTACAGCCAGAGCTCATATCAATCTGAAGACAACCTTATACATTCATGAAAAGGGGAAAGGCCTGATAGCGACAGAAGAATTTACCACCAAAAGCGATGATAAGATGCTGGTAGTATGGACAAATTCAAGTCCTGAGGAATATCCGAAACTCATGATGCAGGCTAATGCAAAAGTGTACAGTAAAATAAAGGAAGAATTTCTTTATCACAAAACCAAAGCTGGTGAACAGAATCAGAAACAATAATAAATTTTACCCATTACTAATCGCCCTGAAAAGACGGTTCCAGCCGTCCAGGGCTGCAAAGGGTACTTGGGATCTATCGCGGCATTTGAGAATCAGATCGAACATCGTTTGTTTGAACTGAAGGCTGCTTAATCTCTCCCTGAGCCTCCGCACCAGATTGTGGTTCAATTGGCCGGGATGGTGAAGGTTGGCGTCTGAAGCATTGCAGGTATTTCCTGTTGATATCCTCTATGACTTTTACACTGATCAGTTTCAGCGTATCAAAGACACCTGTTCCTTTGTTAGCAACTGCTTCAGTCCATTTATAATCCAGCTTGTTGATATGTTTTTGCAAGACTTCGATCGGGACTGCATTGGGCATGTCTCTCTTATTATATTGGATTACAAGAGGGATGTTTTCAAGTTTGTATTTATATGCCATCAGGTTTTCTTCAAGATTAATGAAACTTTCCACATTCTCATTGATTTTCTCGGGACTGCTGTCTGCCACAAATACAACACCATCTACCCCGCGAAGCACCAGTTTGCGAGTAGCATTATAGTAGACTTGGCCAGGAACAGTATAAAGTTGAAGTTTAACATTAAAGCCTTTTATTCTTCCCAGATCCAAAGGAAGAAAATCGAAAAAAAGAGTTCTCTCATTTTCTGTGGCGATTGATACCATTTTACTTTTATGTTCGGGTAGTACGGTATCGTAAATTAACTTAAGGTTACTGGTCTTTCCGCTCATTCCCGGACCATAATAAACGATTTTTACACTGATTTCTTTGTTTGCATAACTTATCGATGCCATAAATACCTTTAAAATGATGTGTGTGAGGCTAAAAAAAAAATTACTTAGCTATTATTAAAAATAATCAATTGCAGGTAAATAGGGATTTATCATTTTGATGTTATTTTTGCTCCACAACCAGAATGTCAACACCGATTTATTATTTCCCACTTTTACCGAAAAATTATTTCCCATTTTGCTTTGCAGAAGACGACTGAAAAGGTGGTACTAAACCCAGTTTTGAACGATTTTTAATCCGATAACTCTCTCCTTTCATGATAATTACCTCAGCATGGTGTAGAAGCCGATCAAGCGTTGCGGTGGCTATAGCATTATCACCCATCAGCTCTCCCCATTGCCCAAAGCTTTTATTGGTAGTCAGGATTATTGATGCTTTTTCATACCTGGCTGCAACCAGATTAAAAAACAGTGTCGCTTCCTCCTTTGTTAAGGTTTCATAACCGATTTCATCTATTGCCAACATTACGTTCTATAAATGCAAGGCTGGCAAGCTCCGCCAGTTTTTTCCTGCCAACTCCTTCGACTTCATCGACTTTAAAATTATCAATGTGTTTAATGGCTGGAAGCTTGGAGAGTTTGAGTCTGGTTTTAGCAGCACGTTCTCTTCTCTGAGTCCATTCAAGATCAAACAGATCACAGTGTTTCCGTCTACCCGTTCCATCCAAAGCTCAACAAGTTCATTAAGCTTGCTTGTTAGCATTTGAAATGTCTGTCCCAACCGAAGGAAGAAAGCTTATACATACATATCTCACTTCCCGTTCAAATTATAGACTCTGCATCGACTGGGAGTAAATCCATAAAACGAGCACAGGGTCAACGGGGTAAACTCGCACAAACTCCCGGAAAAAATCTATTTGACTGGATGAAGGAACATGCTGATGAGGTACTTGCCTTCATGTATGATTTCTCAGTTCCTTTTACTAATAATCTCTCCGAAAGAGATCTGTGTATGGTAATGGTGAAGTTGAAAGTATCTGGGTTGTTTCAGAACTCATTTCGGAGCCCAGGTCTTATGTAGAATACGAAGCTATTTGTCTACGCTTCGAAAACAGAATCTTGATATCATCCTACAAACCGCAGTAGATTGACGCGCATAACACATAATCTATTACGCATAAAGGATTTCAATCCTTTCGGTCTTATCACCAGTAGACAAAACCTTCAAAGACTTCAAACCTTTCTGCATCAATATCTTACGGTTCTTCATCGTCACCTACTGCGGTTTTTAGGATCATGGTATATTTTGACAAATGTTTCTATCCTTACAGCAGATTTTTGAATTTGTTAAATGAACAGTCCGTGGCTGATTCGTCGACTGAGGAGAAAGGATAAGAAGTGGGATAGATTCAGTTTATAACTTGAGAGGTACAAATTTATAATGCAACCGAAGGGCTTAATGGTGGATTTTTTTAGAAGCGACGAACTGATTGTTTTTTCCAACCCTTTGCAGGTCTATTAATCGCTTCAACGAGTCTAACGATACCGACAATTCTGGGAACTATGGTGCTTGTGATTCCTAACAGTTTTTTTCAATACCTGAGTAGTTATTCTGTGATATCACTTAGAAATCGGTAGCACGAACCTAT
>CAYYNL010000286.1:0-3375 GCA_964472925.1 uncultured Fibrobacter sp.
CAAAGAATCGAATTTTTTAGGTCGAAGGCAAATGCGCTTGCATTCTGACGTACTTACGACAGGGCTAGCAGAAACCAATAAAGGGCGCATGCCTTACCAAAAGAATCCTCACAGGAGTTCATAATAATATTTAACCTAAATTCCGTAGTTGGTTATGGCGTATTCACGTCCGGATAATAATCGGGATTGATAGCTAAGCATTCGCCGGTGTTTCGATCTTATTAACTTGTCAAAAAAACCTTCAAGTCTTATTATTTCAATATGTAACGCGACTGAGTTCACTAAAGCTGCGAAAACAGTTTAAATTTCAATCAGTTCTCTAACATGTGTGATTTGCATAATTTATTTAGAGAATCATTACCTGATGAAAGTGTAACTGTTCTTTTACGGCTCCACTATTTTCTCGCGAATGAGGATTTTGTGCACTATTACAGAACTCAAATGATCCAATAAATTAGCTAATCCAAAACCTGCACTTTTCTTATGACCTGCTCTCCAAGAGAATTTTTAAAACGTACCAGAAATAACCCATTACTTACAGGATTCCACTGATAATACTTTTTACCCTTCTCAGAAAAGTTAATTACAACTTTTCCCTGTATATTAATGATACTAACTTCGTAGTCTTTTTCAAATGGTATATGTAACCAAAAAGATCCGACCCGACACAACCTGCCTCTTTTTATTATTTCCCTTCTTTTTACATCTGCACCTTCACTGTTGAGATCATCTCTTCCGGGGGAACCATGTACCGCCTTTGAAGCAACCCAGTTTTTTCCATCATTCGGATCAAGTGTTGGATTGGCATTGGAAGGAACCAGTGATCTTCCGGTCTTGTCCGGTTCATCAGGCCAGGGTGCTACATCTCTATAGCTGACCGAATATATTACTGCCCCAGAGGGGTCAAGAATTTCAAGTTTCTCACCACTGTTTGACAGTTGGTCTCTATACTCTCCCTGAGGATCGAATCCGAACCTGCTTTTGAATTTTGCCCAGGAAGAGGCAATAACAAAGAATTTGCCGGGTTCAAGGATTGTACCAGGTTCAAAAGTAAATGAAATACCACTACCAAAGCTTAGGCCTGTCAAGTTTAAGGCCGTCGGTCCGATGTTTTTTAATTCAACAAATTCATATAAATTACCAGAATTCTTTTCATCATCAAGTGGCTTATAATGAATCTCGGTGATCTTAAGATTGCTGTAATCCTGGGGAATGACTACCAGCAGATCCCGCAGTGCACTCCATTCACTCTCGTTTTTGATACGTGCATTGACAAGGGTAGTTGCATTGATGGTAATTGTAACAGAACTGGCACTGCTTTTTGCCGATGGATTTTCCCCGCCACCTGGTGAACGGGGATCATTACCATTTGTCGTATAATAAATGTTTCCAGAGCTGTTGGGGTTTGCTATTGTTAACTGATATCCTGTTGAGCCAGTCGTTTTACGGACCATAATGGTTTGCCCTGCGGAAAAAACCGGTGGTTCAATCGATGGATAAAGGCTGTCTTCCTTGAACTGCTCTATGACAATTTGAGTCCGCTTAGGCATGTATTCATTATAAATCCTCTCAAGCTCAGGGATCCAGTCATCATCTTTTGTGCGAGCAGTATCAACTTTTGAATCCCCCCATCTTGCTGATTCAGCAATTATCGCGTTTTCAATCTGAGCTGCTCTGGCCTGATAACGGCTTTTAGATTGTTCGGGGCAAAAAACCCCATTATTGAAAAAATGTCTGAAAACATGATCTGCAAATCGTATCCTGTAGTCAATATTTCCACAAAGTGCCTGATGAATTCGCTGGGGATTAAAAAATCTGATATCATCAGACAATTTAAAAGGCCCTGTCCTGTCAACTTCGATTGCTGGAATAGCTGTATCACGCATGTTAACCTTGAAGTCCACCATGGTATGCTCGCCATCATGGCTCAACCATTTAAATCCATCTGGCCTGACCCGGTTAAAAATTGCCTGTAAATTATTGGTTCGCTGAGGTTCAGAAAAGGCATAGGTAGGAGAATCAAAGTTTCCGGTGTAAAATGTTATCATCATATAATCTATAAGATTGTCTATATCCAGAAGCTTTTCGTATGAGGGATTAACTGTTTTTCCGTCAGGCTCCAACCCCTGTACCATATAATATTCAGAGTTATTACTAAATCCAGCAATGGTTTTTGTCCAGAGCCGCTGGGCAGCATCGATTGTGCCATATTCCACTTCCACTGTTTTATCTCTGTCTGAACCCATTGTATAGTCATTAACAGTACTTAAAACATCATAATCCCGATAATCTCCACCCATATAAGATTCTGCATATCGATTGTCAGCCTCTTCCTGCGTCTGATAAATCCCCCAGTACATTCCGTTGAGATAAAGGTGATAATATCTGCTTCTTGTATAATAATGCCCCAGATCCCTTTGTGTATCCCTGCAATAGACATCCTTGATCATCGTACATTGTGCACCTTCGGTGGATTTATAGCTCCATGAGTAATTTTGTGCAGTTCGTAAACTGATTTTGTCAAACTCAGATACTCCTTCATTTTCAAAAAGGGGATAACGGAGTTTGGATGCACCATATTTTTCGCGAAAAAAAAGTCGGAAAGAATGTTTGGGACAATCCGCATGCCTGCTCCAGCCTCCACGGATTCGAATTCCACACGGTATTGAAAACCCCAACGTTTTGTCAGGATTAATCAGTTCTGCATAACCGAAGCGTTCCCATTCGGCTCCGGTTTTTAATGCATTATGGTAGATTCCGCGGGTTTTATCAAAAAGGCTATCCATATCCAGAACTAACGAGATACTTGGAATATCCAACAAAGCATCATCAATAAGATCTTCATAACGGGGATCATAAACGACAGCTGAATCCATCTCATAATCATATATCTGAGTCGATGTAAAGCCCCCTTTTTTAGGCGGCTCAGGCCAGGGCGGCCCTGGATATTTCTGTGTCAAAACTTCATTTATGAATATGTAAGTTCTGGTAATCATAGTACTTGTGTCACCCTGAGGCAGTATTGCAACTGCCCGGAGCACAACTGCCGGAGTCGCTGTACGCCCTTCTGTACTGCGTGGATCAATCAGAACCGATACCGGTGAAGCAGCGTTTTTCATGGTTGATGAGAATCTTGGATCACTGCAATCCAGAGTATATTGTATTGTTGCCCCTTGTGACCCGCATGAAAGTTTGACGGTGAATGCGGAATCATAAAATCCATGATCCACATCCACTGATACTGGAGATACAGCCGCCAAAGAATACTGTGCCAGAACTATTAATATCAGGCATATTATTTTTATTCTCGACTCAAAAATCTGTGGCATAATGATAGTTCCTATTTAAAAATCGATTTGCGGTTATTAAAAATTG
>CAYYNL010000287.1:0-3371 GCA_964472925.1 uncultured Fibrobacter sp.
ATTTCGAGCAAATTTCAGGACATTAAATGTGTCCACTTTTTTTGACCTATTCCACCCTCTCAAATTTTGTGGGGTCAAAAAATTCTCCCTTACACACCTGAAAGGTGAATATCCTCTATTTTTCCAGGATATTTAATAGTAAACTTTATGTATAAAAGATATAAAAGGGAGGCTTACATGGAAACGTTATTGATGAATTTTTTAACATTTGTAATTTACGCAGGTTCCGCTTTGATTGTAGTAGGACTAATCGCTATTTTTGTTTTGTCTTGTGTCTGGGTTACTGAGAATTTAGGACCTGATGGATTTAATCCTGGGGGTTTTGTTATTTTGATTTTTATACTGATGTTTGCGTGCGTTGGTCCGACTATCATTCTTGTTTTTTGATCTAAATATGTAGGCCAATAAAAAAGCTCCCTCAAACAACTAGGAGGGAGCTTTTTATTATGGAACAATTGTTTGACTTTCACCCCAAACGTGTTATTGTTTTATAAACTGACACGGGAGTCAAATCAATGAATAATGCTATGAGTGGTGGAGTACCCCTTACAGGTAAAGAGCAGAATATACAGGAACTTCTACGGCGTATCGCAGAGCTTGAAGATATTGTTTCGCAATCAGCTTTAGCTGCCAAAGAAATCTTATTGGATGACGAAAAGATCATCAGTATGGTAGACGAGATCGTTTTCCAATTCCTTAATCTCAAAGTCGCCATTGAAAATAAAGATTCGGAACAGGCAAAAAATGGAACCGGACCATATCTTCAGGCTATTTATAAAGGCATTGATAAATACATCTGTTGGAAACGGTCAAAAATAAAAGAGCAAGAAGAAAACACAATTAAAGATATGAAAGGGATGGGTTAAGCCATCTCTTTTTATTTTTTTTGCTGAAAGGATTCTCTATGCTACCCACAACGGAAACCGAGGAGAAATATTTTGAATCCAGAGACCAGAATCTTATTACTTTATTGCTGGCACTCGGACATCGATGTTTGAAATATTACAAGAGAAATGGGATTGTGACTGTCTGTTTTGACAAGGCAGAAACAAAACCGCATGTAGACGCATTTTATATGAATGTGCCTATTCCTATGAAGGATGCAAAAAGTTACATCGTAGCCCAGGCGATTTTCCGATCAATGGTCAAAGAAGCTCAGAATGAGTAATAACACAACAGAACCTGACACCACATTTCCGAAGTCCATCTATGACCTGATTACCAGGGGTAGGAATGTTCTCGGCATATCCGATCAATGGCATATTTATCTTAAGATGTCAGAAAAACCTGGTGGATCTGACGATTTCGCGGCTTGCACAAACGCAGATCCAACTTATTTGAATGCCACGATTGAATTTGCTCCATTTGTTGAAACTGAAACCCCAAAAATGAAGTACCAGTATGTACTGCACGAACTATTTCATGTTTCACTATCTGAAATTGATGCGGTTGTTCAAGAAATATTGAAATATTTAACAAACAAGTAAAAAAACCGCTCAAATCTCAATATGAATATAACATTTTTTTCCAAGTTATTTATATTTTAAACCCCGCAACAAAATTTTTTTTTATATGATGCAATTGTTATAATCAAAACCATCCAGACATATTCCTGATTGTTTATTAAGATAAGGAAATTGATGTAACCTAATCAAATCTAAAAGAATAATAATTTGCTATAATGAAATTTCAACCAAGTTATAAATAATCAGGGAGAAAGAAATTTATGAAGTTTAGACTAATATCATTGTTTATAATTGCGGGATTAGTTTCAGGTTGTTCTCCAAAAGCCACCCCAATTCCTACGGCAACTATGGATATTGGAATTATCGTTGAAACGATGATGGCTGCCACGCTTACAGCAATTGCACCAACTCAAATCCCTCCCACAGCTACTTTTGTACCTGAACCCACCTCAACCCCTCTTCCACCTGGAACGATTCTTGAAGAATTCGGTACTGGATTTCACTACCCAAATGAGGATTGGTCTGAATCTTTCGATGCTGCCAGAGTAAGTGTAAAACATAATTACACAATAACAGGTGAGAATGATTATTTAAAATTTTCTTTCTCTGATCCGGAAACATATCTTTATACATTCAATAATAATGTATTACCAGCCGATATTGCGATGGAAACATCATACCTGAATATTGATACTCAGAGCTCTGAAGCCTCTGTTCTTTGTAGAGTAGATCAAGCCACTAGGTCAAGATGGTACGAATTTCGTATCGTTCATTTTGAAAAGGCAGGAGTTATCTATTATTTTGAAAGAAAGGAAGTATATGGAGATCAATACACCAAGTTATCCTATGTGAAATTGCCGGTAGAATTGTATAAGGATCGTGAAAACCGACTGGAAGGCCGTTGCCAGGGAAATACATTATCCCTTATTTTGAATGGTCAGGAAGTCACTAGTGTGCAGGATAATAAAATTCAAACCGGAGGACTTGTTGGTCTAGGTGGCATTTCACATAAAAAGGTACCCATGACCATTTCTTTTAATTATCTTAATGTGGTTCCTGCGAAATAAGCAATAAGCAAAATAGGAAAAGATCGAACTTATGAATATATAAGCTAGCACAAAAGTTCCATAATTATATTTATTCTCAATGTATTCTATTTTAAATAAACCCATGTAAGACAATATATCTAATTTTAAACAGACATTTTTATAAATAATAGAATTACGGTGATCTGAACCTTGGTTGGTGTAACATATTTTCTGTAAATTGAAGAACCTTAACAAAAGAGGTGAGTCAGAAGTATCCTAAAGGTTGCTAAAGACCAGAAAAGGAGAACTCGATGACTCACCAAAATCATTATAACCTTCCAGAGAGTATTACAGAAGCATTGATGCAGCAAGGATTGGGGGCATTACCAGAAATGATCAAAGTGATGATCAACAATGCCATGTTGGAAGAGCGAGCCCGATACCTTCAGGCGGAAGAGTACGAACGAACCGGAGAACGGACGGGATACGCGAATGGTTACAAGCCCAAAACGGTAAAAACCCGAGTAGGCGAGATAACCTTTGCGATACCGCAAGTCCGGGAAGGAGGCTTCTATCCGTCGGCGTTGGAAAAAGGGCTGAGAAGCGAAAGAGCCTTGACCATGACGCTGGCAGAAATGTACATCATGGGAGTATCAACCCGCAAGGTGAAAGAGATCACGGAGCAATTGTGCGGGATTGAGATCTCCGCGGAGCAGGTCAGCCGGGCGACCGCGCAACTGGATACAGTGCGGCAGGAATGGCGGGAAAGGACGTTGGGAGAAATTACCTACCTGTATCTGGATGCCCGGTATGAAAAAGTACGGGAAAATAGTCAAATCCGGGATGCCGCGGTTCTGGTGGCCACAGGGATCACCCC
>CAYYNL010000288.1:0-3367 GCA_964472925.1 uncultured Fibrobacter sp.
AACCAGTACTGCTGTGTGCAGATTGGCAAAACTGGGGAAGTGTATTGCAGAAAAGCAACAGATAGAGTTGCCTATTCATTGAGAAAACCTAATTACCGGAATCAATCTCTTTTGTTCTTTTATGAAAAGACAATATTGTTATAATAGCTATTTTGACAGATCATATTCTTAAAACGGTTCTCTTTGAGAACGTGATGTTGTTTTTGGGACTCTAAACTTACTGAATTACTGATTTAAGTACAAATTGATGAATAATGGGTTAGAGGAAATTTAGGCATTCTGTTTGATTTCCCTAACCTCTTATTATTTCCCTTTCGAAAACTACAGTCTTTCATTTCTGGTTTTCAGGAAAACACTGGCTAAGTTAGTGGAGACAGATGTCTCGTAAAGGCGCTATCGTGCCTTTTTGCTTTCACGGCTTTTCCTCTCGATCAAGCTCCTGCCTGTGGCGGTAGTACTTGACTTGTGCTGATAGTTAATTTTTGCTTCTGATGTCTTACTTCTCTAACTTTTTCTGCAGCAGCTCTAATAAGCAAAGATCCCAAATTTCATTTAGTATCAGTGTATATAAACCCAATTACCAATAGATGCCATTTGCAAATACCTTTTTCTCCTTTTTTCAGAACTTTTAAGCAGTACTGCCCTGAAAAGTGAGGAAAAGTGAGGAAAATATGATGGACACGTTCTCGAATTTCAAACTACCTTTGGATAATTGAGGAATTTTCCTTCGTCCCTTTTGAAAGTCAGATATCCAATTCAATGTTTCTGATCTTTTTTTCTTTTGCTTTCTCAGCTAAAAACTTGCAAAGTAAAATCCACAGATTGCAAATTTTACTCCGTCCCCAATACCCTCTGCCACCTCTAAACTGCTTAACTCCCTCTCACCGGAAAAAGCATAAAAAACGTAGTCCCCCTACCCAACGTGCTCTCTGCATATACTGCTCCCTGATGACTCTGCATTATCCCGTAAACCGCAGCCAAACCCATTCCAGTTCCCTTACCCTCGTCCTTGGTGGTAAAAAAAGGCTCAAAAAGCCGACTCATCACCTTCTCATCTATACCAGTACCTGTATCCGAAACTGCCACTGATGAATAGAGTCCTTCTGCACAATTTATGCGATGAATGCGACAAAATTCGTTAGTTACTACTATAGTTCTGGTAGTAAGAGTCAATGAACCACCACCTTTCATGGCATCCCTGGCATTGAGACACAAATTCAGAATAGCACTCTTGATCAGATCAACTCCTCCTTGGAAAATAGGAAGCTGCGGTTCTGCAATATGTTTTACTGTAATACCATCCTTAATCATACTCGACAGCAGTGGTATCATTTCTTTAATTAGCAGGTTCAAATCAACCGGCTGAACGGTAAACTCCTTCTTACGTGCAAAAGTAAGAAGCTGCGATGTCATCTCTGCTGCAGTTCTGGCTGCTTTTTCGATATTTTGTGCATATCTGTATGATGGAGTTTTGCTGTCAAGTGTTTCTGCTAATATTGTACTGTAACCAAGAATTATGTTCAGAAAATTATTAAAATCATGTGCAATAGTTCCGGACAGTTGACCAATAGCTTCCATTTTTCTTGCTTGAAATAATAGTTCATTTGCTTTCCTCAGTTCATCAGTACGTTCTTCAACCCGCCTTTCAAGTTCGTTCTGAAGCTCTCGCAGAGAACTTTCAACTTCTTTACGCCTCTCGATCTCCTTACGAAGATTTATCGCAAGCTCCCCGAAATATCCTAGGAGAAATGAAATACCAATATCAACTATGAGGCTGATCATTGCCGAGGAATAAGATGTCAAAAATTCCGGTGCAACAAAATGAAATGCAACACTATTGCCGATATGATTGAGAAGGGTGAGAAATATCCCGGCTGTGGTACCTTTCTTCCATGAGATGTAACAAACAAAAATGATTCCGATTAGAGAAGCTGAAATTAAATGCGCAAAATTTAGAAATACACATAAGATTATCAAATAGATGGCTGATAACAGAAATATTAAGCCAATTGTTCGATTCGAAAGATGAAATTTCATTTATAATCTGCCTCAAGAAAAACCAAATTGTTCATCCACTCTCTTTTAAACAATACATATTACCAAACAGTGAGAGGGTATTTTTCTGAAAAATGTCTGATTATGGTATTAATTTAAATTAATGATACAAGCTAAAGTGCTCTCATTATATCATAAATTGTTACATTCATATCAAAATTGTAGAACCGGCAACTATGAATAATCTACTAAATACGTATGTCGAATTTTTACAAATATAACCCAAACCTCTGATTAAGACTAAGTTAAAGCTTTGGTTAAGTAGGTATAGCTATCTTTTTATCGGAATAGGTTAATCATTCAAAATACACCTGAATCCTGCGATTTAGGAAATTGATAATTACCGAAGTAGAGTGTGTATCTATGAATAAAATGAAAATATTATTAGCTATCAGTTTCTGTCTGTCTGTGGCAAGTTCTCAGGTGAAAGTTGCTATCAATTCAGGAGATCCGGTATTCCCCTTTCCTCAGTTTCAACCCTATAAAAATGCTACATCAACTTACGAAAATCTGGCTACAAAGCCGGGAGTGGGAGTGACCCATGCTGAGATGGAGCAGACAATCCGCGATGGTTATCAGATCATGATGAACCGTGCAGAGAAGATAGGCGGGGGGGTGGGAGGTAAAGATTATATAAGGTATCGATCCAATCCTCAATGCTCTGAAGGTGATGGATATGGTTTACTTGGTGCCGCAGCAATGGCAGACAAGGAAACCTTTGATGGAATGTGGCTTTATATCCACGATTACACCATGAACAAGGTTAAACGGTACAGTGACTGCAAAGATGCCAGCCCTGGATATAATTACAGCCATCTGCCCGGTTGGACCGGTTCAGGTGCTAACTCTGCTGCTGATGGCGATTTCGATATAGCACTTGCCCTCCTTATAGCATATCTGCAATGGGGCGAATTTATGGGTATCAATGATGCCTGTGGGGAGCCGATCTCCTATAAAAAAGAGGCGATTGAATTTCTGAAAGGGTTAACCGATACATTGATCTACAGTGCCAATGGTAATTACCTTAGTGGTGATGTCGGGCTTGATGGATATATAAAAGGGGGGGATTCCTGGGCAGAGCTGACTGGCTGGGCCAACAATACAAGTGTAAGTGGTTTTTCCAGAAGACCTGATTGTTCTGGACCTACTCGTCAGCATATAGACTATGCTGCTCCGGCCTATTTTCGTGCTTTTGCCGATTTTCTGGCAAAGGAGGACTCTGCAAAGTATGCCTGGAATATCTATCAGTTCCGTCGTGCTGAAGCATCTTCGGACTGGCTCATGGGAAAAATGTTGGATAATGAAAAAATGA
>CAYYNL010000289.1:0-3347 GCA_964472925.1 uncultured Fibrobacter sp.
GCACATCGCCGGGGCCGATCACCCCGCGGTTGCCCATACTGTCACCGTGCTCCACTGAGCCGGCCGTCAGGTAGGTGATGGTCTCGATGCCGCGGTGCGGGTGCCAGGGGAAGCCTTTGATGTAATCGGCGGGTTTGTCACCGCGGAAATCGTCAAGCAGCAGGAAGGGGTCAAACAGTTCGGTGGCGCCGAAGCCGAATGCTCTACGCAGGTGAACGCCGGCGCCCTCGAGGGTCGGCTGGCTTTTGGTCACACGGATGATCTTGCGGGTGGTCATATTTTTATTGTCCTAAATACTAACCACTTTTACTATTACCAATTGTCTAGAATATCTTCTATTTTTTTAAAACAAATTCGTAGTTGCTCAAAATCTTCATTACTAATAGTTTTTGAATGAGCATCTGTACCTCTACCGATATTTATCTCATTTAAATAAAAAATAAGTCTAGGTTTATCCATTTCAAAAATATTTTTAAAAATCGCCCATTCATGTTCAATTATATTTATTAAATCAGTAAAATAAAGTGGACATGAAGCAGGATCAAATAATAAATCTATGTCATTAACAATTTTATCTCGACGATTTTCTCTTAATGAGGCAACAAGTTTCTTTATTGCTTCGGATTTTCCATATTGCCCTTTTAATTGATTCCTAATCACTACTCTTAATTTTTTCTCAATAGCATTTCTTCTTTGAGAAATTTCAGTTGATTTTTCTTCATCAGATAATGTAATTTTTTCAAATTTATGTTGTTTCTGTAAATAGTCTTTCACAGCTTCAATGTTAAAATAATATCCATTGGTTGAATAATTAATAAGACCATAACCAATAAGATGATTTGTATAGTAATTATTATCTTGAGCCATATCTTCGAATAATTGTTGATCATTATTTGCTAAGAGAATTAGCATATCGTATTCGTCTGGATACCATTCTTTAAGTACTTTCATTATCATTTCTAGATAATGTTTGGAATCCAATAGAAAGCTAGCTTTAGCCTTTTCATAAATACCTTTATCAACTTTAATTGGACGATTACCTATAGCCATCGAATTAATAATGCTGCAAACTTGTCTTATTAAAAAGGGATGACCTCCGAAATCTTCAGTTAATTTACTATAAATCATCTCATCGAACTTCAAACCCATAAATCGTCCAAGCTTTCGGACCATCTCTCTTGTTTTGGCAACATCAAAACTAGGTACATATTGAAAAGGAATAGAACCAAATATCGGATTGTCATGTATTCCAATTGTTGGCGTCTCGATACAATAAGGATTAGTCCCAACAAGTAAGTATGTAAAAACCTCAGGGTGTTGTTGATAAAAAGCTCTCATGCTTTGCCAGAAATAAACAAAATCCTCTCCGTTTCGCCAATGTTCAGAGGATCCAGTTATTGGAGATATTCTTTCAATTTCATCAAAAATAAATAATGTAGGCACAGGCATGCTTCGATAGATATTTAACATATCTTTTTCAAATGTCTCCGAAGCTCTTTTTTCATCATATCTGTGTTCAGAACTAATACGGACTTTTGAATATTGCTTTGATTTATATTGATCAACTAGATGAAATAAAAGTTCGTTCCATCTTCTTTTATGAATAGAAGGTGATTCACAATCAATTGTTATGACATTTTCACTATGTGATGCCGTAAACCTTTCAATTGCGTAAATAATTGAAGTTTTACCACTTTTCCTTAGCCCGAATAACCCACTATGTTCTTGTGCTCTATGTCGATTGACAAGATTTTGAATCAAATCGGATCGACCAAAGAAATAGAGGTCTTTTCTTAATGGTGATAAAAATGAAAACAAATCTCTTGAATAAAAATCTTTCCTGAATCTGTTTCTAATAAAGTAATCATCGTAGGATTGTGATAGTTCCTGATATGTAAAAGGAATAATTATAGGTCGTTCTGGATCAGTTTTGAGGAGATTAGTGATTTTTTCTTCGATATTTTTATCTCGACTTATTAGGAACCGGCATACATTTTCTACACGAAGATCAGGTAATTTGCTTGAGGCAAAATCAAAAGCATCTAATGTTCTGGGTTCAAAATTTTCGTAGTCACTAAAAATTGCAATTATTTCTCTGTCAATGTTAAACATTTCTGAAAAAACTGATGTAGGTTTTAATAAGAAATATCTATATCGTGATGATTGCCCTAGCGTAAATTCTTCACCACTATGAGTGAGATAAAATTCTTTAGACAACTTGTTTAATATAAGTTGTTCATCTTGTCTAAATGAACTCATTACAAACAATTTATGGATGCCTGGTGTAGTGTTTGGTTGGAATGGTTTTTCCATATCAATAACCCCTTATTATGGATTTGTATTATTATATATAAAAACTGTTACTTGCTTATTTATTATGCATCTAGAAAAACAAAAAGAAATCCTTTCTAACTACTTGACAAATCTTTTTTACCCGCTAAAATAATGACTAATACGTCAAAAACGTTGACGAGGACGAGTAAGCGCCGTCGAGGCGGTACAGAGAGCAGCGAGATGTGGTGAGAGCCTGCCCGTACAGCGACGCCGAATGGACCTCCGAGTTGCAGGGAGAACGATCTTTTTTCCAGTACCCCTCGCCGGAATTGCCACCGTTATCAGGGTAAAAGGTATCGCGGGTTTCCCGCCGTACCTGAAAGAGTGAGGCTGGCTTATTTCCCCGAGTGCTATCACCGGGGAATTTTTGTTAAGACGGCAGCCTAACCAGGGTGGCACCGCGGATGCAAGCGCATTCGTCCCTAACAAGGGATGAATGCGCTTTTTTATTTCCAGGAGGTGCCGCGTCACACAGTTCCACCCGCAATGTTGACCAGTCCATTGAAATCCATCCATTTCCATTTTTCAACTTTCCCAGAGGAGATATACCATGTCAGACCAGATCCGTTTCGACCTTTCCCAGAATGACCTGCCAAAGTTCTACTACAACATCAACGCGGATAATCCGGTGGCGCCAAACCCGGTGTTAAACCCTGCCACACTCGAGCCGGTGACACCGGATTTCCTTTCCGTCCTGTTCCCCATGGACCTGATCATGCAGGAGATCAGCACGGAACGCTACATTGAGATCCCCGAAGAAGTGCGCAAAATCTACAAGCTCTGGAGGCCCACCCCCCTGATGCGCGCCGTACGTCTGGAAAAAGCCCTCGGCACCCCCGCCCATATCTACTACAAGTACGAAGGGACGTCACCCTCGGGCAGCCATAAATCCAACACAGCCGTGCCGCAGGCGTTCTATAACAAGATCGGCGGCACCAAGGCGTTGACCACCGAGACAGGCGCCGGGCAGTGGGGTTCGGCCGTCTCCATGGCCGGCAAGTTCTTCAACCTGC
>CAYYNL010000290.1:0-3329 GCA_964472925.1 uncultured Fibrobacter sp.
CCTAAAAACCGCAGTAGGTGACGATGAAGAACCGTAAGATATTGATGCAGAAAGGCTTGAAGTCCTTGAAGGTTTTATCTACTGGTGATAAGACCGAAAGGACTGAAAGGACTGAAAGCATTTATGCGCAATAGATTACATGTTATTCGCGTCAATCTACTGCGGTTTTTAGGTTAAAGGGTTCTGTGGGGTTCACGTTACATAATCGTCTGATTTGAGATTTAAAGCAAGATGGTTGGTGGTGGATTTTCTGCTTTGGAAGTTTTCTTTTCTGCACACGGGTTATTCTCGTTAGTACCTATAGTTGACATCTAATTTTAGAGATTATGGTATTGTGCTTGGAAAAGAGATTTAAAAGAATGTTTTGTTAAATCATAAAAAAAGAAAACTGGTGAAAAAGGCTTTTTAAATGTGTCAAATCCTTTATTAAAGCCATTTGGCGGGGCTATTCAGGTGGAAAAGTTATCCTGCTCGGAGGTATCATTTTTTCGCGTTTGCCTGAACTGTACTACCCATGTATATTACTAATTCCTTAAACATTTATATCTTGTTTGCTTAATTGAGCAGTCATTTTAAGCGCTTATTCAGGCGCTTCTGATAAAATAAAGTTTTGAAATCAAATAATTCAGGTCAATAAAGCATTAAACCTGAAAACCGCAGCAGGTCACTATGGGTAATCGTATAATATTGAAACTGGCATGTTTGAAGTCCCTTGATGGTTTGCCGACTTTTGATAAGACCGATAGGACTGAAAACCTCCAATATTATTACTTGTTATCTGCAGCAATCTTCTTCGGTTTTTAGATCAAACTATCAATTCTGAGAGAGGGTGAAGCATGAATCGCATTTTATCGACGCTTGTATGCGCAGCGGTCTTTCTGGCAACCTCGGCTTTTGCTGTCGAGTGGGAGAAAGAAAGTGAGTCTTTTGAATTTCCAGGTACTGCTGTTAAAAGGGTTAATAAAATACTTGGAAACTGCATTCTTTCGAATGCAAGACTGTGCGGAAAGAATCAGGTTACATTCAGATATTATCTCCCTTCCAATGTAGCTGCAGATATCGAGGTTTACTCCATAAGTGGTGTCAGACTGGTATCGATCCCGGTTACCAGTAAAACTACTACGGTTACCTGGAAAAGCCCCGCCAGGCATGCTTCAGGGATTTACACTGCAATACTAAAGACCTCAGACATACAAAAATCAATCCGTTTTGTAATTGCCAATTAAGGATGAAATAAAAATGAGAAAAAGAAAATTAATAACAGTTGCAGCTTTGATAGGATTTTTTTTCAGTATCAGTAATGCGGCTCTGGAGGCGGTGAACGTTAATACGGACTTTCTTCATGAACCAGCCGCCGGGCTTGGTTACTTGGGGAAGGTAAGCTATACTCTTACCATAGATACCACCGATTTAGGTTTTTACCAGTATGATTCGATCATTGTGAAGCTGGAGATTGTGCCGGAGAATGGTGGTGACCCTTTAGAGCTGGATGTGGTGGAGGGTGCGGTTGGTGTGATTCATATTCTTCCCAAAGAACCTACCAGAGACATCTTTTTCCGTTATTCCGGAAATCCCAAAGGAAAATACAAGGCTGTGGTTAAGGTGACCGCGATCGAAACGGAGGTACTGAAGACGACTAAGGCTATGTGCAAAGAAGCATCAGTGAGTCAAATGGTAAAGCTTTTCAACGGAATGGCCTCTACCGATGAGGTAGGTGTACCGAACACATTCTTTGAACAGGAAGGGATCAGTACTTCCTCGGGAACGATAAAAAATATCCGTTCTGCTGATGGTCCACATGGTATGAATACCCGTAACTGGGGAGGAGATGCAACCTGTTTTACCACCTGTGGTGGCTTGGCATGTACCTGGGATCCTGATCTTGCCTTTGAACAGGGTGTAGCCATGGGGGAGGAGTTCAGGGCAAACAGACGTAATGTCTGCCTGGGGCCTTCAGTTAACATTGTTATGAATCCCAAAGGCGGACGCACATTTGAATATTTTAGTGAAGATCCCTATCTTACTGCCAAGATGGCTGCTGCTCAGGTGAGAGGGCTGGCTACAAGGGGGGTTATTGCTGCGGTAAAGCATTATGCGGTTAACAATAAGGAAATTGACAGAAAAAATTTAAACGCAATGATAGATGAGAGAAGCTTGCACGAGCTTTATCTGCCTCAGTATAAGGAATGTGTGGTTAAAGCCGGAGCCCTGGGTGTAATGACTGCTTACAACCAAATCAATGGGCAATACTGTACTGACAGTAAATATATGGTGGAGGATCTTCTGAGAAATACCTGGGGCTTTTTGGGTTATACTATGAGTGACTGGGATGCTAAGGTCAATGATAACACATTGGAGGCGGTTGTTAAATATGGCGCAGACCAGTTACTTCCTACAGTAATGTATGCAGAGAGCCATTTTTCCAGTGAACCCGTATATGCCAGAAAAAAAGCCAAACATATAATTTATGCAAATGGTAAAGTCGGTTTGCTTGATCCCAATTATAATCATTTAGCATATCAGAATTCACCGACTTCAAAAGCTCACAAGGATCTTGTGCGGAAAATCGGTGCCAGAGCACTTGTTCTGGTAAAGAATGAGGGGAACGTGTTACCTATTCCAAAGACTGGGAAAAAAATATTTATCACCGGTGGGACCTATAAGGCTGGAAGTATGGGAGCGGATTCACGGCAGAGTCAGTATAGTGACAAGCAGGAGCATCAGGTAGCCCGTCTGGGAGGAGGGGATTCCTGGTTTTGGGAAAGCTCTCTGGTTAAAGTCAAAGATGAGAATCGGATAAGTCCGGAAAGAGGAATCACCGAATATCTGAAGAATCTGAATATTGATGGAAAAACTACGATTGTAGATAACATGTATTCTGCAGACTATATCATAGTGGCCACTGGTGCTCATGACGAAGGAGAGGGTTACGACCGGCCAGATCTGAAGGTTTTTGAGGATACCAAAGTACAGGAGGCATTGAGGGTTACAACCGCTAAAACAATAGTTCTCTATACAGGTGGTTCCGCTTCCTTGCCTGGTAACTGGTCCAATGCACCAGCAATTTTGGTATGTTTCGGCCCTGGAGAACAGCAGGGTTATTCCATTGCTGACGTTATTTTTGGTGATGTTTGTCCAGGCGGAAAGTTGAATATGACATTTCCGAAAACTGAAGATCAGACTGCTAATTTTGAGTTCGAATCAGGAACTTCCAATCTACAATATGGTAGTCCGGAACAAGCGCATGGATATTTTAAAGTTGATTATATGGGTGAAGAGCCGCTGTTTGCTTTTGGACATGGCTTAAGTTACACCACTTTTTCCTATTC
>CAYYNL010000291.1:0-3324 GCA_964472925.1 uncultured Fibrobacter sp.
TAGAAAAATCAAAAATGTTAATGGTTACCGATTAGAAGAACTCGGTACTCTCAAGAAGATTACTTTGTATATCAAAATTACAAAGAAATATTCATTATGGTATTGTTTTTCTACTGATTTGTTTTCAGATCGGATATTCTCAAACCAGCAAAACAACTCAACCAGTAATTAGTATCTCTCCTCTCTGGGTAGCAGCAGAATATGGTATGTATTGGGGGATTTCTCTTACCGGGGGATTAATATTCTTGAAACATCATAAAATATCTCTATGCGCTGATCTTGCCCCACTGGGTTTTTTAGGTATGACGGACGTTGATACTGAAGGAAAAGAACAACATTGGGGAGGTACACTTAGTTATCTCTTTCAAATCGGATGTGGAAATAATCTGATTCGTTTTGAACCGGGAGTAACAATTGGACTTACTTCTATTCCATATATATATGGTACTTTTCCAGACCCCGATAATGACATAACTCCCTCAATCGTTGAAACAAGACCTGAAAGAGAAACAATTTTTGGATTGGGTCCAGAATTAAGAATATCTATTGGAAGGAATAACGTTCAGTTCTTTATGGCAGGCCGAACACTATTTGCTGAAAAATACAACACCGTTCTACTTACCAATATGGGTATTTCAATCAAACTGTAAATGTTAAGTCATTAATTAGACTGACACTGTTAATCTGTTTGTAAAAAGAATAGTTCGATTTCCTGCAGCACAGTATTACTGCCAGGAGAATGTTGGATATATTGAAGAAGAAGTATTTTAAACGAAATATTTTTCAAGCGGACTGGGGGGTAGCTCATCAAAAAAACACTAATACCACAGTAATTTGAGAATTACAGAATCGCAAAAATCAGATGCCCGAAGCAAATATTTAACCAAAAATTGAAAACTGATCCCTGGACTGACCGGTTTACCGCAGCGTATTTTAAGGCAGGATAAAGTCAAATCATTTAAAAAAACGAGCCTGACATTCTGATCAACAGGACTGCAAACTGCAGCAGTCCGATGAACTTTGGAAGTTGTACAAGGCTGTTAATTGACAAAAAATCTAATATAATAACATTTTTAGAAGAGTAATTGGTACTGCTAATAAGGTATTGGTCAATAAATTTAATCGGATACTACTGATTCAAGTTGTCCGGTAAAGTTAGATTGTTTTAGTATCATTATGCTACTCTAAAAGGACGGTTGGCAATGTCAAAAATTACTATCGTCGCAATTTCAGTTTCACTCCTTGTGTTTTTTTGTGCAAAAGATCCGGTTTCTTCAGATAAAAATAACGGTGATTCTTCCGTTCCTGATTACAACACGCTTCCATCCGGAGTCTTTTTAGAACCTGCGTTTAATGCTACCGAGATTGACTATATGGCGGATGCGTTGCGGGCGGAATTCGGTGCAAAACTAAGCGATGCACTTAAAGACGAAATAGATTCGCACGTAAAGGCATCTCTCAAAAAAACAAACGCTAATAAAATAGAGCTTCTTGGGCCTATCGACACCCTTATGGCCATAGGGTTGGAAGCTATAATGAAACGCAGCATATCGACGGCAATGTACGCGTATCTTCTTGCTCTTGAAATTCAGCCTTCAGCCGGTATTTATTCAAAAATCGGTTTTTGCCTTAACCTTCTTGGCCGTTACGGTGAGGCCAGGGCAATGCTTTTAATGGCCAGAGACCTTGAACCGCAGGACGCTGTGATTCACGCGAATCTTGCTTTTTCATATAAAGCCCTTAACAGTCTTGAACGGGCTATTTACGAACAGGGGCTTGCCACGGAACTTCAGCCTGATAATGCACAATTTAAGATCGTTCTTGCTCGACTTTACCTGAAGGCCGGTAGAAAACATCTCGCCGCTCGCCTTCTTGAACAGGCAAAGCTTCTTTCCCCCGACAGCCCTGAGATAGCGCAACTCAAGGCCGATCTTCCCGATCCTGCGGGGGCTGACGATCCGACTGGACAGATAAATATAGACCCCTATAATCCTCCCAATAGCATCACTATGATAACGGATTCAATTTATATTTGCAAAGCTGCATTTGACTCCGTTGTCCTTGATGCTGTAGCCAAAGAAGGTAAGGAATCATATAATAACGATCAGAATTTTTCAAACAGGATTCGCGAAAGCTCTGAGTTATGCAGTTCGTGTATGGGTGCATGCGGAGATGATGTCGGATGTCAGATACAATGCATGCAGCAGGAATGCGAAAGAGACAAGGTGATCCTTTCACAGGCTGCTGAAACTGAAATATCAATTGCACAAATGGCTGAAGAGAAACTGCGAGATGCGATGATGTCTTTTAAGCTGAATTCATTCGCGATATTTTTCCGAAATCCCCAAGCTCTTGACAGGTCGTTGGCTGAGGATGCGCTGTATGCCTTCATAAAAACCGGAGAAGATTACATAAGCAGCTGGTATTATGATACGGACAGCACTATTAACGACTGGGCTGACGTTGTTTCTGGCGTTTGTGAAGATGCTTCGGCAGCGTGGAATGATTTCGACTGGGACGAATATTACAAGCAAAAAAATGCCGATGTCGATTTTTGTTTCGCAATGATTTGCGTAAATATCAACGGTGCAACCGTTACCATATCGGTAAGTTTCGAAATTATTCAGGCTGAGGTTTCCGTGGATTTTGAAACAGGTGATTTTGGTGTTGGTATAGGTGCCGGGCTTTCCGCAAAAGGGATATTCGAAAGCGGTATCATGATAAAAGCCGGAAACACCGGGATTCAGTTTTCAGGCGGAGTTTCAAACGCAGGGCCTATAAGGTTTAAACAGCAGTTCGCCTACCAGCTCGTAAATTTTTAACAGTCGTAAAAAGGCTACCACGATTTTCCGCCATCTTTTGTTGCAAGTATAGAACCTGCATCGAAGGCAGGACCAGATCCGGCAATCCATCCTGACATTGAGTCACAAAAATAGATATCCGAGCAAGCAATCTGTCTTTCTATCTGGGCTTTTTTCCATGTATTCCCTGAATCAATTGTAAAATAAGGATCAGAATCGGTAAAAGCCACTCCATTGTCAGCTGTCTGAAAACTGATCATTTCGAAATTATTTATTGATAATTTTATGGGATCCCATTGGTTTCCTCCATCAATATTATGATAAAGGGTGTCATTTCGCAGAATCCATCCATTTTTATTATCCGCAAAAGAGATATATCGGTTTGATAAAAGTTTACTGTTCGAACATTTCATAGGAAAGAGATTCCAGTTTTTACCACTATTATCTGTTTTGTAGATTAGACTGTTTGTAAGCGCTCATCCATGGTGTGTTTCCACCTGTTAAAATAATAAGTAGATTATTC
>CAYYNL010000292.1:0-3314 GCA_964472925.1 uncultured Fibrobacter sp.
AAAATGAAGCAAAAGGAAATTACACCGTTTACCGTATGGGGCCTAACACAACCAGTAACTTTATCTTTTTTAATCAGAATACGTTAACAGATACCAAGGGAAAACCTTACGTAGATAAAGTCAAATATTCCTGGTTCAATAATAAAAATTTTCGCAAGGCAGTTGCCCATGCTCTGGATAAAGACAATATGATTCGTATCGTCATGAATGGATTGGGTTATCCTCAATGGTCACCATTGACTCCATCTGAAGGAATTTTTTACAACCCAGATGTCCCTAAATATCCATACGATCTGCAAAAATCTAAAGAACTGCTTGAAAGTGAAGGTTTTAAAGATAGAGATGGTGATGGTATTATCGAGGATAAAGATGGTAACAGGGTGGAGTTTTCTCTTATCACCAATAGTGAGAATAATGTCAGGGCCAAGATTGGAGAAATCATCCGCAAAGACCTGGAAACCATTGGAATAAAGGTGCATTTTCAAATGATCGAATTTAACAGTTTGGTTCAAAAAATGGACAATCCCCCTTATGATTGGGATGCCATTCTGTTAGGTTTTACCGGGGTAATTGATCCTCATTTCGGAAAGAATGTCTGGCATTCCAGTGGAGCTACTCATCTTTGGAACCCAATGCAGAAAAAACCAGCTACTCCCTGGGAAGCTCGAATAGACAGTTTGTTTGAAGCAGGGGTTAAAACTCTGGATGAGCAGGAGCGTAAAAAAATCTATGGCGAATGGCAAACAATTGTAGCAGAGGAGTTGCCTTTAATCTACACGGTCATTCCTGAGGTGATTCTTTGCATGTCAAACAATTACGAGAACCTCAATCCTACTCTTAAAGGCGGTATGCTTCATAATATAGAGTATATCTTCAAAAAGTAAGTGTAATATGCGGGACGAAATTCTGAGAAGGGCTCTGGTATCTGTTCCCCAGTTGCTGTTAATGTCTTTCATTACATTTCTGTTTATAGAGCTTGCTCCTGGGGATGTTCTTGCGAAATACCGCTTCGACCCCAGGGTTAATGCTCAGATTCTAAAAGAGATCGAATCAAAGTATCATTTTGATAAACCGGTTCTGGTTCAGTACGGTCATTGGTTGTGGCGGATGCTTCATTTTGATTTAGGATATTCTTTTTCCCGTGAAGCAAATGTAACCAGTGTGATAGCCGAACGGCTTTTCAATACACTGCTGATTTCTGTTGTTTCCATTTTCTTCACCTGGCTTATTGCTATTCCCCTGGGAATCTATGCTGCGGTGAAGCAATACTCCTGGGGTGATCGCATAATGTCTTTCATCTCCTATTTTGGCATGTCACTTCCCAGCTTCTTTCTTGCTTTGTTATTGATGTTTCTGGTTTATTCAGGGCGCGATATTCCACTTCTTTCCATGATTCCTATTGAGGGAATGATCTCTGCAAATTATGAAAGTATGAGTACCTGGGGCAAATTTATGGACAGGCTGCTGCATATGATTTTACCGGTAATAATCTTGACTATCAGTTCTCTTGCTGGTCTTCAGAGGATAAGCCGTGGAAATATGCTTGAGGAATTACGTAAACAATATATAACAACTGCCCGTGCAAAGGGGCTTCCCGAAAACCGTATTATCTACAGTCATGCTTTGCGAAACGCCATCAATCCGTTGATCACCCTGTTTGGTTTTGAATTTTCATCATTGCTTAGCGGTGCTGCTCTTTTGGAAATAATTATTAACTGGCCAGGGTTGGGAAGTCTGCTCCTGGCGGCAGTCAGAGCACAGGATACCTTTCTGGTGATGGGCAGCATGCTGATGGGTGGAGTGATGCTTATATTGGGAAATCTTATTGCAGATATTTTACTGGTGATTGCAGATCCGAGGGTACGCAGAGGATGAATCTTTTCAAAGACAACAGAGCCGCATCCAAATTTTTCAGGCACCCACTGGCTGTACCCGGCCTCATAATATTAGGTGTACTTTATTTTTTCATGATATTTGCAGAGTTTATTGCACCTTATCATTTTGATAATGGCGACCGGGCCAATTCTTATCAGCCCCCCAGCCGTATCCGTTTTGTTCATGATGGCAAGTTTTCCCTCACTCCTTTTGTGTATCCATACTCCTATGGATTTAACCAGTATTTTGAGAGACAGTGGGTTGAAGATCGCACTAATCCTCAATACCTGAGTCTGTTTGTCAGGGGAGATAAAGTAAAACTATGGGGTTTAATCCCTTGGGATATTCATCTTTTTGGGATTAAAAATTCTGATGGCAAATCTCGTATCTATCTGCTGGGTGCGGATGCAGTAGGAAGAGATGTTTTCAGCCGCATCATCTATGGTTCCAGAGTCTCTTTAACAATAGGTTTTGTGGGGGTTGCCTTGACAACGATTCTGGGATTCTTTTTTGGCGGACTCGCTGGATACTATGGAGGTAAAACCGACTGGCTTCTGATGCGTTTTGCGGAGTGCTTTATGCTGGTGCCATCCTTTTTTTTGATGCTTGCTTTACGCAGTGCATTCCCGATAAACCTTTCCTCCACACAGGTTTATTTACTTATTGTGGTGATAATGAGTCTTATCGGCTGGGCAAGCTTTGCCAGGGTGATCCGGGGGATGGCTCTTTCGATTGGTAAGCGGGATTTTGTGACCGCAGCCAGGGCATTGGGAGCCTCGGATATGAGAATAATTTTTCTCCATATTCTTCCGCAGACCTTTTCTTATGCAATAGTGTCCATGACTCTTTCCATTCCCGCATACATACTGGGGGAATCTTCATTGAGCCTGATTGGCCTTGGCATTCAGGATCCTTATGCCAGTTGGGGCAATATGCTCAGTGATGCAATGCATATATCAGATATAAAGTATCATCCATGGATTTTGATTCCAGGAATCTTCATTTTTCTGGCGGTGATGGCATTTAATTTTGTGGGTGATGGATTAAGGGATGCACTCGATCCAAATCGATAGAAATGCTAAGTTTAACCTCAGCATGCAACTAATAAACAAAATCAATTTACCTCTGCCATGGCCATTTTCCGCTCATCTCCAATTGAAGCGTAAAACTGAGAAATGTTCTAATCAGAACGATCGCACCTAAAATAGCCACACTGGCAAATGTCGGTTCAACCGCGACGGTGCGAATGATATCCCCGGCAACCAGAAATTCCAATCCCAAAAGTATACCATCGCGTCTTAGAGCTTCGTCATCGTGTCTTAGAGCCTCGTCATCGCGTCTCAGAGCCTCGTCATCGCGTCTCAGAGCCTCGTCATCGCGTCTCAGAGCCTCGTCATCGCGTCTCAGAGCCTCGTCATCGCGTCTCAGAGCCTCGTCAT
>CAYYNL010000293.1:0-3291 GCA_964472925.1 uncultured Fibrobacter sp.
GGCCTAAAATTCTATGGACTTCAATTGCTGCTCCTATAATTTTCTTTGATATTTCCTTCTCATCCATAAATTTTGTATTCCATTTTATTTTTATTCCCCAGCGCACTCACGATGAGCGCTCCCAACCGGTGGGATAATGGCCACTAACGTTTGCCGTGTTACGACGTGGCCGCCATAAAATCTCGCCGGCCGACGGAAGCCCTGACGGAGCGAAGCCACATGACAGAACTGACATGACGGGCGGCGACTCCATAGTGTAAAGCGGCCATGTGCCCGAAGGGCCTTGCGTAACGCGGCTGTTGGGCGCCTGTAAACCGGGCCAGCCACCTTAGTGTAATTGTCTTTCAGCCGCCGCTTTTCTCCTTTGTCTTTCTCTTGCATCTTGCAGCGCCCCTCTTACTTTTTCAGCACCGAAGCGGAGGATGAGCGAAGGCACTATCTTGCATACATTATTTCACAACAAATATGATATCTGTTAGAGCAGAGAACGTTTGAGGTTTTCCTTTGAATTTGAATTCGATTCTTAAATCGGAGATTTTCTTTTCCGAAAAGGAATCCAAGTAGGTTTTAATGGCAGGTTTCAACAAATCCATATTTCGTTTCAATTTCCAGGAACCAGTAAAATCATCACTATCAACAAGTACCAGAAACAGGCGGTTTTCAGAGCCAAATCTCATTTCGCCTTGGTTTTCATAAAGCCATTTGGCTAGGATACGCGGCTGCTTTTGAGCTTCATCAAGAATTACCAGCTTCTCACGTTTGAGTGTTTTGATAACTTTAAGGCAATCTTCTGTTCCCTTATCCTTGAGCTTTTCCGTAATTTCGTAATAAATATCTGTAGAAGATGCGGTTTTATCAAAATCAATTCCCAGCTCTTTTGCTTTGCTTTTTAAAAAAGTTAATTCTACAGGGTAACCAAACTCATTTCGTTTTGCTTTTATATATTCAGAGGGCAAATAGGTTACCTTCAAATCAAAAGGAATATTGTTAATAAAAAAATCAACATGCTTTATTTGCCCAACTGTTGGCAGAACAGATTTATGGGATTTGAATATGTGTTCAATTAAAATACTTGACCAATGGTTGTACCAACTATTTAGAACATATCCTTGTACCGCCGTGCTTATTTCAGTATCAAATTTAGAAATTAGAATATCATAAGACTTGATAGCTTTGACATATCGGCTTACAAGATATTTATCCAGTGAATTCTGATAATCACCACCCCAATCAAATGTTTTCAACTTGTATAGCTCGGAAACCAACTGTTTTTCATCCAAATCTGCAAGAAGTTTCTTGTTCTTTGAAATAATGTAATTATCAAGTATTCTGTGCGAATCTGAAACATTCTTTGACAAAATACCAAACAATTCGATGAATTGGCTGTTTAATGATGTCGATTCAAGAGTAATACCGTTTTGGGCAAGGAATTCGGCAATTATATCTTTTCTTACTATTGATTTAGTTTTCAACCATAAAAGGCCAACTGCATCCGTACTGAATTCTTCCAGTTTTTCGCTCTCATGCAGTTTTTTCCAATATTCAAAAGATTTCATTGCGGTTTTCCTTATTTCTTTTCAGGAAATGTTGTTGACCAATTTGCAATTCGTGTTAAAAAATCAGGTATAATGCATTCATTAGTTTTATTACTTTTGCGATAGACAATTACATAATCACTTTTCATTGCACCCTTGCGATTGTCTTGCACTACTGATGTTGCAGAATAGACCATAGGGAAACAACCCACAAATTTGAGTGTACCAGAAATGTTTTCAATGCATTTTAAGTATCGCCAGCTTTCTTCATCTCGTGCATTAAAGTATAGTGCAATATACCCGTCTTGCTTTAAAACTCTGGCTGTTTCCAAAAAGAATTCTGTCATTTCTGAATTATAAATATCCTTTGTTTTCTGTCTTTCTTTTGCATTAGATACAACTATTTCACCAGAAAAATCAACATTGTATCCTAATATGGCATTCCACATTTCACTTAATTCCAAATATGGAAGTCGGTCGCTGTGGGGTGGATCAGTGCATACTAAGGTAACAGATTCGTCCGGTATATTATTTAATGCTTTCCGACAATCAGAATTTATAAGCCAAGCATCAGAATTATCTAAACCGATTTTCGAAACGTTATTAGAAACCGAATAGCTTTTTGAATCATGAACCGGTAGTGCTTTTAAGAGTTTATTTGCGCGGCTCTTAAAGCAATTCCAAACATTAATCTCGAAATGAGTCTCAGGAAGCCAATAACCAATTACCCAACTGCCAACCTCAATTCTATTTTCAACGCCGTTCTTTTTACCATTGGTGCCACGTTTTTTAATAGCAAATACCATATTAGACATCTGGCCAGATGCCGAAGTTAGTGTTAAAAGCAAAGCACGCTTAATATTGGGTGGATAATTAGATATCGCATCAATAATCAGGTCGATATTGTGGATTGCACGACCGGTAAAAATATCATTAATGGACATCGTTGGTTTAACATTAATCCTAGAATTTGTAAAAAATGTTAAATTTCGAAAATTACGCGGTAAGTAGTCTTGGTACTTTTTAAATAGGATAAAATCTTTCTCGGCAGGAGAGATTTCAATTCTATTTCGACCAGTTTCTGGTTTAATCCAAATAGATGCAATTTTATTCTTTTCCCATAAATAATGCGAGGCTACCCGTCCTTCAGAAGTTATATAAGTTTCATTAATCTTTTTGGCTACTCTTAATTCGATATCCAACAAGGCATTGTAATATTCTATGTTTAATGGTAAATTCAGAAGAAAAGTCGAATGTTCAATCGAAAATGGATTTATATCTATTCCAATAAACCGACGGTTCCTTAGAAGTGCCTCACGAGAAATCAATCCTGAACCTAAAAAAGGATCCATCACTATATCACCTTCGTTGGTCAGGTTTTCGATAAGGTACGATAAGCTCTCAGTAGGTTTTTTACCCCAATATTTATGAAATCCGGCCAAACCTGTATAGGATTCTGGTGCCAACATGTCTTCTGTCTTTGTTGGAACAGAAGATTCTGAGAATAGATTGGTTTGTGTCGCTTCTAATGGTGTCAAAAATGCCATTTCTAATTTTCCTTTTATTAAATTTTCGCCCCAGGAAGGAGCGTATCTCTTAGGGGCGCTGATGTCTTTTGCCTTAAAATAACTTTTTACAGCCTTTGTTTTTTATTCTTTCTGCGGCGGCCATAATTTCATTCTGGCCCGGTTTATTTCCACTAACTTCCGATTGTACGAAAAAAAGTTCATACAATCTGCACTGTACGTTTATTCCA
>CAYYNL010000294.1:0-3278 GCA_964472925.1 uncultured Fibrobacter sp.
TCAACTTTATCACCTGGTAATACGCTGTCAAGTACCGCAGTACCGGAAAGAGTGGTAACGCTGTTACCATCATACACCTTGTTGCTAGCCGTAACCCCGCGGATAATAACCGATCTTTTTCTGACTGTCAGCGATTGTACTACGTCCATTGCTTCTTTCCAGGAATCGTCACCGCTTTGTGAAGCAGTGATAGTTACGGTGCCTGCACCTTTTATATATGCTGTATCAGTAGAGATACTGATAACAGCCGTATCTGAACTTGTAAATATTACAGGCAGCCCGGAATTTGTTTGAGCTTCAAGAAGAAAATGGGTGTCCCCATAAGTTACTGAGTCCGGAATGGCAGTAAATGTAATAGTCTGGTCTCTTTTGTATCCTGGCTCAATATAGAGATGAATCTGGGCAGCCGAAGCCCTGGGACTACCATTTGCTGAAGCAAGGGAAGTCAGACGCACATAATTTCCATATGTGGCATCGAATCTCACCAGTGAAATAACACTGTCTTCATTCCACTCTCCAGAGGCTACCGTGTCCCAATAGATACTGTCTTCACTTATTTCGATGAGATAATTGGTAATGATACCATAAGTATCTTCACTGCCTTTTGTATAGGAGAAACCTGATATTCCGTAAGCATTACTGGTTTTAAGAATTATTGAGTGAGGATGGTTGACAGTCGAATCTGTATGCCATATAGTCCTGGTTCTGTTGTCCAAAACATTAGTTGCGGCTCCGTCACCGGTATCATTGTCCTGATTAGATACATAAGCGACAGAGATACTGGATTGATCCAGCAGCACAGTATTTTGATCAATCTTTTTTCTCATTATGGTGAAAAAACCGGAGGTATCGGATACATTGGAATTTGAAATAACAAGCCTGTAACGATATCCCGTGGTGATGTTCGAATCGATAAGCCATGAATACAAAGTATCTGAAGAGATGTCATCAGAGATTAACAGAAGTTCATTACTGCTGTTTAATAAGTGAAGAGAGACCGGGCCGGAATGATTCTTGATAGTCCATTGAAGGAGAAACTCAGATTCAGTGGAAAGGATCGTGTCATCGATATTTGAGACGATATGCAATCTGGCAGTATATTTTTCATTGAGCTTCTCAATTGCAGCTTTTACATCAGGGAAAGGACCAATATGTCCACCTGAACCCTGTGCCCACCCGGTTTCAATAAGAAGATTTCTCATTTCTCTTGGGGTGAGAATAATGCCAAGTACGTTTTTGGCATAAGACTGTATTGCAACTACAGCAGATGCTACAACTGGAGTTGCAGAACTTGTACCGTTAAACCCGCTTGTGTATGTCGCGTGTTCACCGCCATTATAGAGTGCTCCGTAGCCGCTAGTAGTAACCGATTGTCCCCATCCCTGAATATTTACTCTGCTGCCGTAAGTAGAAAAGTAAAGCTTGCTGCGTGAAACATCTGCACTTCCGGCACCTACGATTATTGAACCGTTGTCTCCTCTTGCAAGATAGCTGCTATAATATGAGTCATCGAGATCTTCATTACCGTTTCCTGCCGCTGCGACAACTATTATCCCATCATCAGTAGCGCTTTTTGTAATATCCCAAACGGCCTGATTAAAATCTGCCGGAACATAGTTTTCATTCTTTCCATACGTCTGCATCTCGTATATGAAAACATCACCAGCTCTCAATCTTTCGAGTCCCAGAGTTATTCCTGCCGATCTGCTAATACCGACTTCGGATATTCCATAAAGCGTATCTGCTTGATAAACCATACCGGTCACACCATAGCCGTTATCCATTGCGAATATTATTCCTGCAACAGCAGTACCATGATTATCATACTCATGATTTGTGGTTGGCCGAAGTTCTATGAATCGGGATCTTTTCAGGTCTTCATGATCATAGTCAAATCCCCATTCGATATCGGCAATCCGGATCCCCTGACCTTTTATCCCCAGTGACCAGGCGTATTCAATATTCAGGAAAGAACTGTTTCTGTACGTTTGATTACTGGAAAAATCTGGAGTAGCCGGGGGAGGTAAACTGAGGTTTGGCTCCGTCATTTTGTTCGAATAGCCGGGGGGAGGCGGTGGGTCAAGGGGTTCCAGGGCAGTATATTCCACGAAATCCAATTTTTCCAGTTCATTGGCTATTTGGAGAAGCTCTTCTCCTTTTATCTCTTCGGCATTTTCAAGAAATGCCAACCCCCTGAATTTGTACTTGTTAAACGCCTGTTCCCTGCGTGGAGGCGGGGTCTGGCCCGAACGCATGAGCTTTTTTTCTTCATCTGAAAACCGGATTATCTGGTTGAACCGGTATTTTTGCAGTGTATTGCGGACTTGGGGTGGAGCGGCTCTGTCAGGGGAGAAATATGGCTTTCCTGCTTCAATATCCAATACCTCACCAGGTGCAAATTTGACAATAAGCCGGTATTTGTGTTCACCGGGCAGAAGGTAATTTTGCCCCTTGAGATTTTGTGATGCATTAGCCGAAACAAAGACCATGACCAGGAACAAAATCGATTTAAACATATCTAATACACCCGTGCTTTCTGCATTTTTGTGTGATTCAGGTTTGGGTTTTGAGTCCTGAGTTTAACTTCTATTCAGATACATTATTAAAATAGGTGATGAACGGAGCTGGAAAGTTCATTTATAGTAAATGTAAAAAGTAAAAGATGGGTAATCTGAGCCTCTGTTTTGTTCTTTTTCTTTGAATTTGGGTATGTTAGCAGGTTTGGGGACTGTTTCTTAAGAGCATTGTCTTTATTATCCCTGAAGAAACGCTGATTTTCGGTTCTTAAAAAGTTATGTTTTTCCCAGTTGCATCCGGATCCCTAGATGATTTTTACTAAACATCATCATAACACATCATAAACCGGAGCTGATTATTAAACCTAAAAACCGCAGTAGGTGACAATACAGAACCGTAAGATATTGATGCAGAAAAGCTTGAAGTCCTTGAAGGTTTTATCTACTGGTGATAAGACCGAAAGGACTGAAAGCCTTTATGCGCAATAGATTACCTGTTATCCGCGTCAATCTACTGTTGTTTTTAGGTTAAATTAAGCGGGAACTGCTTATCTGATTCATAACTGACTGGGCCGATTATTTGGCATAAAATCACTGAAGAGGCACTACTTGGAAAAAAACTACTTCAAATTGGAGGAGTTATCACCTTTTTTAGCCTCAAATCAGCCAATTTCCCTATAGTAAATTGGCCTGAAATCAGTATGATAACTGTTTATTCACTAAAGTGTAAGAGAACAAAATGCTTGATAACGATTTGGAAGA
>CAYYNL010000295.1:0-3277 GCA_964472925.1 uncultured Fibrobacter sp.
ACTCCTCCTGCCGCCGCATCAAAACCAGCACAGCCATCATCACAGAATAAAGACCGGCAGCTTCAGTCTCAAAAGATTATCGAGCAGATTTATGCACTTCTGGGGGATGGGAAAAGTGCTGAAGCTTACCGATTGTTTACTTCGAATAAAGATTTTCTGAAGAGCACAGCTCCAGTTGAAGCAATCAGGATATTGGAATCCACCTTTGACAGCATGTCGCTTAATGAAGCCAGCAATGATAGTTGGTGATGTGATCAGAGATAGAAAAAATTTAGCATTTCCTACTCCTGCCTTGATCACTGGTCCTTCCACATTAATGTAAAGAAGCCCGCTATTTTCAGGTAATGTCAATTTGGATTTGATTTGAGATTATTAAGCGTATTAAATGATCAGATTTGCTGAAATCTGGAGTTTTCGGTGTCCGGAAGATTTCCCCGGAGTTCCTACCATGATTTTTGATCAATCAAGTCCGGGGCAATGCGGTAGGTTTTATGTTATGTTCTGATTTTTAAAACTCTTAGTAAGAATTGACGGACCTTTTTAAAATCATGCATTCAACTTGTATGTTTAATAACAAAGAAAAATAGCATATTAGATCTGAATATGAGGGGGCCTTCAACTTAGGTATCAAACCTGCCTCGGAGTATCCCCCTTATCCAGGTCGATTTCGTTTAGGAACTTGGTGCAAGACACCGTATTTGTAGCAAGAATGATTAATGCCTGGTCTTTTTTTTATTGTTTTGTTTCCGGAGTTATTCTATGACAAATCTTTTTATGGGTTGCGATGTCAGCAAAGGGTATGCAGATTTTGCAGTACTAGATGAGCAGCGCAATAAGATTGAAAAACCATTTCAGCTTGATGATACCCGTAAAGGTCATGAGGCATTAGAGAGGTATGTAAAAATGCTTCTTACCAGGTATCCTGATGGGCTCTTGCACATAGGTGTTGAGAGCACTGGCAGTTATGAAAATAACTGGCTAAATAAAATGCAGGAATTGTCAAAACAATTACCTGTAAAATGCGCAAGGATTAATCCCTGTGGTGTTTCAAAATTCAGAGATGCTGAGCTTATTCGTACCTCAACAGATGAGGTAAGCGCAATAGCAATTGCAGGGTACATGCAGGCTCATTCACAAAAGATCATCTATGATCAGGATGATATATTCTATACTGCACGAAGACAATGGAGTAGCATTGCTTTAATGAAAAAAGTTTCTTCACAGCTTAAAAACTCACTGCAAATGCAGTTATATACCTCCAACCCTGGTTTATTGAATTATTGTAAACACGGAACACCTGACTGGGTATTGCTTCTGCTCGCAAAGTATCCTACAGCTGCTGACCTTGCTAAAACGAAACTGCAGTCTATCATCAAATGCGCAGGTATTTCAGAAAAAAAGGCGTTATCTGTACTTGAAAATATAACTGGATCAGTTACAAGCACTACAGATGTTTTTACCTGTATTACAATAAAGCAACTGGTGACGCAGATTTTATCAATTGAACAATCAATTACCGTTCTGGAGAATGAACTGATTAAAAAATGGGCAGATAATCCAATGGTGAAATTAGTCAGTTCGGTTAAAGGAATCGGAGTCAGTTCTGCTGTCGGCCTGCTAATTAACATCAGAGATATCAGTCTTTTCTCCAGTTCAAAAAAGCTCGCTTCATACTTTGGTTTACATCCGACTTACCGTCAAAGCGGTGATGGAAGCTGGGGGTGTCATATGAGTAAAAAGGGACGGGTTCAGCCAAGAGCAATTCTTTATATGTGCACACTGTCTGCCATTGTTCATAATCCGCTCATAAAGGATTGTTATAGCAATTCTAAAAGAAAGGGCCATTCCTCGTTGGCTGCAATAGGTTTGTGCATGCATAAAATGATTAGAATCGTATATGGAATTCTAAAAAGCAATACCCCTTTTGACCCTGAAATAGATAAGCGGAACAGAGAGAAAGTAGTAAATAAAAACGAAGTTGATCATCAGGAGCAAAAACGAAAGAGAGTGCGTCGGTATCAGCCTGCCGATATATTCGCACCTGTTTCATTACGCCAGTCAAAAAAAAGAAGGAGCAATGGGTCCCAAAGTAATGAATTACTGAATGCGGGATCACCAAGCTCCTTATCGAAAAATAATACAGTTTTAGTTTAAAAAAAAGATAAGATGGTGCCATACAGTGGGCACCAAATTCAAAAAAACTTGATTTTTATCTTAGGAACTCCGGGGACCAGTGATATCCGGTTATTTTTTTAGCACCTTTTAATTAACAAATATTCAAGCTATCCTTTCCTCAGTAAATCCAGGAGTTCCTTTAATTTCCTGGTATTAATTACATCCGATGGCCCCAGCCAGCCTCGTCTTGCCTGGCTTACTCCAAATCTCATGAAATTCAGATCATTTATACTATGTGCATCTGTGTTTATACAAACCATTACCCCCATCTCTCTGGCCATTCGGCAATTAACATCATTCATATCCAGGCGGTCAGGATGACTGTTCACCTCTAAAAATCTTCCCATCTCTTTTGCTCTCCTTAATATTTGTTCCATATCGATCTCATATGGTGGTCTCCTGTTAATAAGCCGTCCTGTAGGATGAGCAAAGATCGTAAAAAATGGATTGTCCATCGCCTTTAACACCCTCCTGGTCTGCTCTTTTCTACTAAGATTCAGTTTTGAATGAACAGAACAAACTGTAAGGTCAAGCTCCTTAAGAATACTGTCCGGAAGATCCAAAGTACCGTCTTCAAGTATATCAACCTCTATGCCTTTGAGAATCCTGAACCCCTTTAAAGATGAATTTATTTTATCAATTATCGATATCTGTTCAGCAAGATCCTTATCTGTTAATCCATGGGTCATCGCAAGATGCTGGGAGTGATCGGTAATTGCTAAATAATCGTATCCCAAACCGATTGCCGCATCGACCATCTCTTCTATTGTCGCATATCCATCTGTACGGTTTGTATGGGCGTGAAGATCACCATGAATCTGATTCAGCTCTACTAAAATCGGCAATTTTCCATTCAACGCAGCTTCCAACTCTCCATTGTCCTCTCTCAATTCAGGCTCTATAAAAGGCATACCCACCGATCTGAATACATCCTCCTCGTTTTCCCCGGCGATCCTCTTATCTCCCTTATATATTCCGTATTCATTTATCTTTAAACCCAGCTTTACACCCCGCTTCCGGATCCCTATATTATGAGCTTTTGCTCCTGTAAAATAGTGCAATGCTGCTCCGTAACTTTCTTTTGCCACTACCCTGATATCTA
>CAYYNL010000296.1:0-3230 GCA_964472925.1 uncultured Fibrobacter sp.
TTTTTAAATAAACCCAGTCCTATGGGCTCTTTATAATTGTATGCAAAAAAAATGAAAATAAGTAAAAGCCTGGTTTGCATGAGTCAGGCACCTTACTATAGCTACATCAAAACAAACAAAAGCCCAAAGCCTTAATATTTTTCTTATATATAAAGATGAAGACCTACTGCACTCAGATTATTCTGGAGATGGATGTTTTAGGTTAATGTTAAAATAGTGAGATCCATAATGTAGAATTGTTTGTTGCATTACTTGCAGTAAGAGCAGCTTTCCAGATAGCAACTGAAATTAAAGAGGTAGAAATGCTGTTCGACAGGATGCCTATTCTTCATATTAATAATATCTGCGAATTATACTTTCACTAATACCCTCTGAATTTATCCGTAATATTTATTAGAATAACTTTTTGTGGTATAGTTTTGCCCCAAAGCTTGAGGCGGAGATACCCAGAAATTTATAACCTGAATTCAAAAAGGGAATCTGTTCTGAATTCAGGATCCAAGGAGGGATTATGTTCGGGAAAAGTATAACCCTGTTTAAATTGCTGGGCTTTGAAGTCCGCATCGATGCCAGTTGGATAATTATCGCTTTACTGATCACCTGGTCTCTGGCTCAAGGGGTCTTCCCTTTGTATGACAACACTCTCAGTACAGTAACTTATTGGCTTTTAGGTGTTTCTGGCGCTCTGGGACTCTTCGGTTCCATCATCCTTCACGAGCTATCCCATTCATTGGTAGCCAGAAAGTTCGGACTTCCCATGAAAGGGATTACTCTGTTTGTTTTCGGAGGAATTGCAGAAATGGATGAAGAACCTCCAAGTCCCAAAGCAGAATTTTTCATGGCAATTGCTGGACCACTGGCAAGTATCGCTATCGGATTCTTCTGCATAGCAATCATGAATACAGGTATAAACTGGGCTTGGCCCAGTCCCCCGATAATGGTGCTCAATTATCTGGGAATAATAAATATCATTTTGGCTATTTTTAACCTTCTTCCAGCTTTTCCGCTCGATGGAGGAAGAGTTTTAAGATCTATTTTGTGGGGATGGAAAAAAAACCTACGCTGGGCAACCCGGGTATCTGCACTTATCGGTTCCAGTTTCGGACTGATGCTAATTTTTTTGGGAATCTTTTCGGTTTTTGCCGGAGGGGTTATTGGTGGAATCTGGTGGGCACTGATAGGGTTATTCCTAAGAAATGCCTCAAAGATGTCCTACCAGAGCATTCTGGTAAAAGAGGCACTGCAAGGAGAAAAAATAGAACGGTTCATGAAACCTGAGACTGCCACTGTTACTCCAGATACCACCGTCGATCATCTGGTGGAGGATTACGCCTACAAGTATCATTTTACTAATTATCCTGTTGTAAATGATTCAGGACCGGTCAGTGTAGTAAATATCAATGATGTCAAAAATATCCCTAAAGAAGAATGGGATAGTCATACAGTTGATGAACTTGCAAAACCCTTTTCAACCGATAATACCGTTACCTTCGATGATAACGCAATCAAGGCCCTGTCTGTAATGAATAAAACCGGTAACACCAGACTACTTGTAGTAGATCATGGCGGAAAGCTTTTAGGTGCCGTTGCCATGAATGATTTGATCAAGTTTATTTCCATGAAACTGAATCTGGAAGAGGATATTCATCAGACATACGGACCAGAAAAACAGTAACAGCAAATTAAGTTGATGAATCTGGAATAAGGAGGACAAACGTCCTCCAGCCTCTTTTTTTCTCAAACTTACCTGATTTGTTGTCAGGTTTGATTTGCCTTCTGCTTTATTGAAGATACCATTTCAGATTGAACTCCTTTGAAGAGGCTATTTTTTTGATTTCCTTTATAATCTCATAATGAATATAGATTTGCCCTAAAGGTAATTTTTAGATCTGTAAAATCTTAATCTTCGGGTTAAACTTACCCCAGAGGTAACAACTTTTAGAATTGAAAAGTTACCTCTGGGGTAAAATGAAATTATTGGTAATATTTTTAATGTAAAAAATCGCATTATGAGAGAAGATTGATTTCAAAAAATTATTGACAGTATTGACTTTAAAAGAAGAGATGTTCTGATTTTTCTATTCTACCCAGAGGCAAAATTGTAACGTACAAATCAGCTAACTCTGGGGAATCTATCTGCGTACCTGTCAAGGTGCTCACAAAAAATAAATCGCCGGTAATTTACCAAACCTAAACACTTTTTCCGCAAGGAATACTTGCAAAATAGAAATAAAGCCATTGTTAAAAATGTAAAAGATTTGATATTTACACATTCTTTCTATGGGCCCATTGAGTATTTTCTTAATAACAATCCAACAACGAATGCCAAAAATGCAGCTCCGCCACCGGAAACGACAGTAATTAATCCGGAACGGATCGGTTGACGGCCTAAAACAACCCCTCTGGCAATACCCACCAGAAAAAAAGCTACTATGGTTATTAAAACACTGGTTATAAATTGATTGGTGCTAGTCTGATAGAACAGAAAAGGTATCAGTGGAACCAGACCTACTGCAATAAAAGAAACAAAAGTCACTACAGCAGCTTTTAAGGGATTTGGACCTTCTAATTGAAAACCATATTCTTCAGTTAACATGGTATTAATCCATAATTGACGATCTTTGGTGATAGCGTGAACCACATTTTCTAAAATATCACCAGTTAACCCTTTGTTCTTATAAATCTGCCTTACCTCCTCACGTTCCCCTTCAGGGATATAATCTATATGAAATTCTTCGGTTTCTCTGCTCTCCTGAACCTGGTCACGTTCGGATTTGGCTCGAAGGAAATTGCTGATTGCCATACTGAAACCATCTGCGATCAAATTGGCAAACCCCATAATGATAATTACATAACCTGGAAAATGTGCTCCAAAAGCACCTGCCACAACTGCAAAAGTCGTTACACATCCATCAATACCACCAAGAACGGAATCCCCTACATAATTATAAGTTTTTCTATAGCGTAATCTTTTCTTGATAATTTCTTTTTTATGCTCTGATTCCAGATCGTTGCTATAATGAGTCATAAAGAGCAGACCCTTTTAATTAACAGAAAAATCGCAAATGTAATGCCAGGTGTGATAAGAAAAGGGCTCTTTTTTAATTTATTATTAAATTAATTCTACTTCGGTAGAATAAAACAGACATCAAACATTTTGACACTGTATAATGACTCTTACTATATTATATGCATGATAGAAAACAAACCGATCAACCATTAGGTATGCA
>CAYYNL010000297.1:0-3207 GCA_964472925.1 uncultured Fibrobacter sp.
AAGGAAATGCCACAATCCACTATCATCTGGGTATTAACTTCGAAAACAACAAAATGCTGGAAAAAGCAATCTTTTCCTATAATAATTGTCTTTTTTTTGAACCAACAAATCAGAATGCCCTGCTCAATCTTGCTGATGTTTACATAAAGGCAGAAAACGACAGCGCTGCTGCAGAGACTTACATCAAGTTATTCAACATCGACAATGCCAAATACTCTGCCAACCTTGCAAATGCCGGTCACCTGTTTTTTAAACTCAATCTTTTTGACAAGGCGATTAGTGCCTATTCCACTTTTCTGGAGAAAAATTTCAATGATTTCAGTGTCAATGTTGGATACGCAACCATTATGTATGGCAGAAAAGATTATTCCAAGGTTATTTCTCTGCTCAAATCGATTAATGGGGCATGGCTCAAAGATGATAAGGTAGTAACCATGCTGGCTGATTCCTATTTCAAAACCGGACAATACGCTCTTGCTCTTCCACACCTCTCCACACTGCTTTCATTAGATGCCCAAAACCGTTATGCCATAAAGCACTCTGCTATTGCTTTGGAAAAAACAGCTGATACTCTTAAATCGATCAGTATGTATGAAAGATTTCTTAAACTGCCACCCGAAAAAGACAGAGCAGATGCAGCATTTCACCTTGGAGAATTATACGAATCACAAAAATTTCATGACAAAGCCGTTTTACAATATGAAAACAATATAAAAGAATATCCAGAAGATCTCAGAAATCACACTAATCTAGGTGCCCTGTATTACATGGATAAAAAGTACGTCAAGGCCCAGATGATTCTGGAAACTGCAGTTTCATTTGCACATGCGACTCCCATACTGCACAAAATGCTGGCGCAGACCTACTCCGCACAGAATGAATACCCCAAGGCTATTCAGTATTATGAGAAATACCTGAAATCCGTACCAAAAGATGCTTCAGCCTGGAAAGAGGTTGGAACATGCCACTTTACTCTTAAAGATTATTCAAAGGCTATTCCTGCATTCGAAAAGGCCAGGGAACTAAGCAGCACAGAAGACTTTGAAGTCGCTTATCTTCTGGGATGCTCTTATTTGGAAACTGAAAACTACAGTAAGGCCATTGCGCCTCTGGGAAGGGCTCGTGCTTTAAACAATAAAGACTACAGAGTCTATGACGCTCTGGCACAGTGTTATCGCAATTTGAAAGAAACCAGCACTCTTACTACAATTCTTACCGACTGGGTCGCCATAGATCCTAAAAGATATGACATAAAAATTGAGCTGGGTTCACTGATGCTTGATGCAAAAAAAATCACGGAAGCCATCACTATGCTTACCGAAGCTTCCCGCTTTATTCCTTCTGAGCCTAAACCATATCTGCTTCTGGCCCAAGCTTATGAAATTCTGGGTAACGACAGTTTACGTTTCAAACATCTCTCCACTGCACTGCAATTTGCACCCACCAACTGGGAAACTCGCTACCAGCTTTCCAGATACTATCTTTCCATACAACAGTTGCAGGAAGCAGAAGAGCATCTTATCGCCACCATCAGGTTAAATCCGGCACACGGTATCTCCCATTTCGAATATGGCACACTGCTTCTTAATCGCAAAGATTACAACAAAGCCTCTCTCGAATTCAAAATGGCTTTGGAAAGTGAGCCGGACAACTCTTATTACAGAGCAAAACTTGCATACTCATCTATAATGACAGGCGACAAAAAAACTGCTCTGGATAACATTTCTGCTGCATTGAAGAAAGATCCAAAAGATCCCCGTATCCTCTATTGGGCAGGTCTGGTATATAAAAATGATGGCAAACAGGAGCTGGCTTTACAGACCTTTCAGGAAGCCCTCAAAATTGAACCGTCTAATGCCATGTGCATCGAAGCCATGGGGGATATCTATTTGGAATCAGTCCAGTATAAAATGGCCTCTCAGTACTATTTCAAAGCTTGGGAAAAGGGCGGATTCAGTGAACAGCGAGCCTTTAAACTGGGCAATGCACTCTCCTATGATGGAAAATTTGTTGAAGCCAAGGATTTCTATGAAACCATCATTAACCGCAACCCTGGTTTCAGTGAAGCTCTCTATAAATTGATTGCTGTATATTGCCAGACAGGTGATTTCAAAAGCGCCCGAAAGAGTCTTGCACTATTTAAAAATGATGGAACTCCATGGATGCAATTGGCACAGGGTCTGATTTTTGAAATCGAAAACAACATGGATGCTGCTTTCGTGGCATATAATATTGCCAAAAGACTTGCTCCTAACAACACATTCGTGCATTCAGGTTTCGGAAGAGTCTATCTGAAAAAAAACATGGTCGATTCCGCTATTATAGAGCTCTCTGCTGCTGCTGCTGCAGATACCCTCAATATGCAACTGCTGATCGATCTGGGTAACGCTTTCAAAGGAATGGGTGATCTTTATTCCGCTTACCAGTATTACCTGGAAGTAGATAAAAGATATCCCGAACACAAGGATGTACACTTGCTGATGGCGCAGATTAAAGCCGATGAAGGAAAGTATAATGAAGCTATTAACATTTGCGAAAAAGGACTTAAATATCACCCATCCAATGCAGAACTATATTACCTTTTGGGTAAACAATTACAAAAAGCAGATAAATTCGATTCAGCCATCGATGCCTTTCAGACTGCCTTGAAAAAGGGAAAAGGGCAACCCATCGATGCCCTTCGGTGTATCGGTAATATCTATTACAGTAATCTGGTAAATGACAAAAAAGCCAAAGAGTTCTATAAAAGGTATGTTAAAGCCGGAGGAGACAGTCCGGAAGTGGCTGAAGCGATGAAAAAGCTGGAGGGAATCTGAGTGAAAATGAATATTGAATAACGAACCCAAATTTTCCATTAGGCGGTGCTGGGTTTATTTGGGCATCTTTTATATTCATCTTATTGGTAATTTTATTCTTTTTAACAACCCTGTATGCCATAGTCAAGTACTACGGCCACAGGCGGTAGCTTTATTGATCGGCAAAGCCGCGAAAGCAAGAAGGCACGATAGTGCCTTTACGAGACATCGATAATTGCTGCTCTTTTGGCTGCATCGTGCGAACCGGCAAAAAGAAAGTTTTTTCGTCCCAGGGCAACCGGTCTGATAGCATTTTCGATCAGGATATTACTTATCTCAATACGGCCGTCATTAAGGTATTGTTCGAAAAATGGCCATTGGTTTAGAGCGTACAAAAAAGCTGTTCCTATGG
>CAYYNL010000298.1:0-3157 GCA_964472925.1 uncultured Fibrobacter sp.
TGTTTATTGGGGAACACGCTCAGTATAACTGAATCTAAACAGCTCTGCTTCGACCCGAAGGGGCCCTATGAGGCAAACCTGTTAAGATTCATTATATTTTAGTTTCAGCATTAACTGAAAAGCCAAATCCGATGCTACCCATTCTTCAATTATCTTGTCCTGGTCAAAACGGGAGACAACAATTTCATACCATTTAACTTTTTTATCTGAAGCCGGGATGCCTTTTAAACTGGCTTTATGCGTTCCGCTCAATACTCTTTGCCAGGTCAATATTGTGTCAGTTTGGGATAAAATCTCAATCTTAACAATTTTTATGTCGGGAATTGCAGTTCGCATTTGTTTCGCAAATTGCTGGATAAATTTCTGTCCACCATGGGTCTTATCACCAGAATGGGCTACATAGTCCGCTGAAAAAGCAGAGTCAATAATGTTCAGATTCCCTTTCCCTATGAGTTGATCGGTAATGTATTTTATCTTATCTGTTTTATCCATATTTTTTATTTTCTGTAATACTTTATTGCCTTATGGCTGATTGCCAACGTAAGATTGGCAGTAAGATAAGTTGCCGATTGCGGGAGAATTCTTGTCAAGTTAAACAACAGCTGAAGCGGACTACAACCTTTGAATATCCTACTGCCCCCGCAGTTTTTTATATCGCGCGTGAGCACCAGTTATTTTTTAAATTTTATTAATCTTTCAATTTGCTTTTCAACTTCTTCATTATCCGGATTTAACTTGATCGATTTCTCATAATTGATCAAAGCTAATTCATTTTGATTATTTCTCCTATAAGCTTCGGCAAGTTCTTCATAAACATTCCAGGCATCAGGTAACAATTTTACTTTAATCTTATAAACTCCAATTGCTGCATTGTAGTTGCCTTTTTCCATCCAATTGTCACCTATTTCACCAACTTTGTTTGAGAAGGTACGGACTAAGCTTAAATCTTTTGTAAAAAGAGTATGGGTCATAAAATCGTAACGCAACGAATCATTCAATATATCTTCATTTTTAAGCAAGTCCAATTCATTACTGATTGCATTATAATTATTCAGATAATCTTGTCCCTTTTTGTTTTCAGGGAATAATTCGGGCATAATTAAACTATGATTATCTTTTGCCAACTCCTCATCAAAATTAAATTTAACAACATGAGTGTAGTCTCTGAAAAAATATAAATAAATCACTCCTTCTTCCAGATCATAAATAGTTGTATACATTGTACCAGCGCCCCAGGGCCTTTCCTGATGCATGGTATCCATAACTGAAGAACAAAAAGCGACAGATATATCCTTATTATTTTCCAGATATTTTCTCCCTTTCTGATAGTAAGGAAGAGGAACATCACACTCATTCTTAATCTGTGAAGGATAGAAATTGGAAACTATATAAGATTCTTTTTCTCCGATAATTAGAGAATCTCCTTCTACAACCAGATACTTACCCGATTTGTCGACGAAAAAGTACATGGATGTTTCCAATCCCGATAAATTAAATTGACTGAAATAATTCTTCACTTCATCAACTGTTGCACATCTTCGCATTATTTCTCTCAAAAAACTCATGGTAAGTGGTTTTTTCCCTAAGGTATCACTTATTGCTTTATAATCTTCCGCAAAACCATCAAACACTAAACCTGCCTGGTTCATTCCTCCCTGAGGCCAGAAATTGTCAAATCCAACATAAAACACTCCATATTCACCCTTATCACCTTTTTCAAACCAAACCCTGCCATTCGGATTCCAATAGTCTTCATTGTTTCCCACCATTGTTTTCCCATGCATGGTTATTTTAAACATACTGCAGGAATAAGAATCCGGAATCATGAAAAATCCACAAAAAACAATTGTAATAATCGTTGTCGTCAACTTACTTTTTAGCATGGTGCTTTGTCATTATAATTGGCGCTTTCGTTCCGGGGGCTGGCGCCGGGACTTTTTTTCTCACACTGCGAATTTGAAAAAAGCCCTGGCACTAGCCCCTGTTGGGTGTAGATTCTATTCATCCTTAGTTAATTTGTTTTCATTGATCTGTGTTAAGTAGCTAAGTGTATTGTCAATATATTTTCTCAAATAACCAGAAGTTTTAAAACGAAATTGTTTAACGGACTCGAATAATTGTTTACATTCATCCTGTAACTCTTTATTATTGATATTGATGAATCCAGCACTAATGGGTTGAATTGTGTAGTGCCAAGCATTACCATTTTTTAACGGACAATTAAATCTATTAATGAAGATCAATTCTGATAACCTCTTATTTGTAATAATCTCTTTTTCAGCGGACGAGTGAAATATTATTCCATAATAATTAATTTCTTCTTGTAAAAGAAAAGCATCTATTAGCGGCTGTCCAAAGAAAATAGAATTATTAAAATCTAAAGTCATCCTACCATAAGCTAAGGCACCTTTATGAGGGAAGCCGGAAACGAAAAGATCGTTAGATAATGAAGCAACTGAGCATATCAATGAATATAAAGATTCAAATTTGCTATCCATTGAATAAAGCATAATACTATCAGAGTATGTTGTTGTACTAACAAGTTTTGAATCTGCTTTTTTCCATTCCATATTTTCAGCTAGTCTTTTACTTGACTCAATTTTTTTCATCATGTTATAAATCTCATCATGAGGTGTTCTTGCTACCATATCTTTAAATCCCATTATATCAATATATGCTACATATCGATTTTCGGTAATTTCCCAATTTGAATTGCTTTTCATTTCAGTTTCATTTGATTAAACGTTTCATTATGAATTATATACCTGAATTTACACCCAAATAGCATATATACCCAACAACCTCACACTTATCCACCCATTCCGTCAGGCTATGTACCCTTTTTGAATCAAAGCAAATATAAAATTATAAAACCTCTTTCAGTATCAACCAATAATTTAGCTACTTCTTTTACCGCTTTTATAAACAGATTTCTTTCATTGGCCTTTTTTGTATCCGATCAAAACTAGGCTACTGGCCTATACGGACTTACCACAGGCTTGCAGCAGGCTAATCCTCCACAATCATTGAAAATATAAGAAATCTCCCGCTCCTGCTGGAACGGGAGAAGGGCAACTGATCCGCGATTAACTTACAACCGGCCTGTCAATCGTTAGCTATGGAGAAAAGCGGTTTATACCTGCTATAGATCTCTTTT
>CAYYNL010000299.1:0-3081 GCA_964472925.1 uncultured Fibrobacter sp.
CAGTAATTTGCCTTTAAAAATTTTTAATGTTCAGGGGTAATCAGTAAAAGGGCATCCTCAAAGATCACAGAAAAATATGTAGAACGTCAGATGAATCTGTTAAATACAGAAGAATGGCGGGAGTATAACCGGCCGGTTGGAGGGATGGACGTATATCACCAATCAAGCGGTAAGGTTCGTGATGAATGGCTTTCAGACTGTGCAAAAGAACGGGTCTTGACAAGATGCCTGTTAAAAGAAATTGCTGAACTTAGCAACCTTGAACGGGCATGTAAGAAAGTAGTGCAAAACGGCGGGAGTTCCGGAGTGGATGGTATGTCTACAACGGAATTCAAGCAATGGTTTTCGGAGCACTGGCAGGAATTGCAGAAACAATTGCAGGCCGGCCAGTATCGCCCGGAACCAGTGCTTTTGGTAGAGATACCGAAAGCGAGTGGAGGCACCAGGCAACTGGGAATTCCAACAATTAAGGATCGAGTAGTCCAACAGGCCATTCACCAAATTCTATCCCCGCGTTTCGAACGAGTGTTTTCGGGCAACAGCTATGGATTTCGGCCATGCCGATCTGCGCATCAGGCATTGCATGCATGCAGTAACCTGATAAGTCAAGGCTATGGCTGGATTGTAGATATTGATCTGGAAAAGTTTTTCGATACGGTCAATCAGCAACGCCTGATGTGGTTACTAAGCCGCCGAGTGGGAGATAAAGGATTACTGAAACTGATTCATTACATGTTGAAAGCAGGCATTTTCGCAGGTGGTTTAGTTAGTCAAAGAATAACGGGAACACCGCAAGGAGGTCCGCTGTCTCCGCTCCTGTCAAATATTGTCCTTGACGAGTTGGATAAGGAGCTGGAGCGTCGTGGTCATCGGTTTGTACGTTATGCTGACGATCTGCGGATATTTGTACGCAGTGAGTTATCTGCGCAACGGGTAATGGAAAGTGTAAGTGTCTTTATCGAAAAGCGGTTACGTCTTCGAGTAAATAGGGAGAAGAGTCAAGTATGCAGAGGGTGGCAGACCAATTTCCTTGGTCACAGTTTTCTGCATGACGGAACGCTGATCCTGAGTAAGACAAGTGAGAAGAGATTCAAAAACGGCCTCAAGGAAATTACCCGTCGCCGACGAGGAATCAGTCTTGCGGATTTGCTCAAGGAAATAAACCCAAATTTTCCATTAGAAATGCACATTAAGGAGGGAAAATTTTATTTTCTAATGGACACCATTAGGCTAATTATTTCACAATCAATAAGTTACGTTAGATTTTTAATTTATGAATACCTCTTTAGAACTTCAATTTATTGATGATGAGATTACTGCATGGGGCGGGATTGCGTTATTAAAGAACCTCATGGATAGAACTGGATTTGTTGAAATGCTTGAAAGCCTTCCGTTACCGGCACAAGGATCAAATCGGGGATACAATCCGGTTCAGTTGATAACACAATTTATAGCTTCTTTATGGTGCGGTGCCAACAGGTACTCTCATCTGGATATTTCACGATTTGATACAACGCTTCAAAAGTTATTTGGTTGGAAAGGTATGCCTGAGCATAAAGCGTTTCAAAGATATTTTGAAAAATTTACAACATACGATTCCCATGCACATGTTTTTGGAGAAATATACAAGTGGATTTTTTCAAACATGGCATTTGATAATTATACCCTGGATATTCAGTATCGCGTGTGTTAAAAACCGGCTGAGACTCGATGCTGGTATAGAGATATGTGAATTTCCATTTCAGGCACAGGGTTGGCCAACAACACGAAGAATGATAGCAGTACGACAAAAAATAGAGCAGCGCCCGAATGCTACTGGTAAACAGTTAAGTTTATTTGATGAGATAATTGAATATAACGGATATCGATATACTTGCTATATAACAAATCTTACCTTAAGTGCAGCTGAGGTATGGAGATTGTATCGGGGACGAGCTAATTGTGAAATGTTTCCGCTCTTTTTTTAAGAGCACATAATTACTGACGTATGCTCAAGTGCCCAAAGAAAGACAAAGACATGGAAAAATCAGACCTCATTTAGTATATTTGTGTAATACTTACCTGTATCCAGCAACATCGAAAGCGTTTAATAATTTAATTCTGATATGGAATAATATTTAAAATTAAATAACTGTGGCTAAATTCATCTCTATTAATGCAAGCTATAGGATTAAGGGCGGAGCAGACCGTTTTTTTTCTGTTTTGAACTCACTCCTGCAGCAAAATGGTCATCAGGTCCTAACCTTCACCACAGCTCCAGAAAACCAAAATTCCTTAGACTCTTATCCTCCTGGCACCTTTTTTACATCAGAGTATAAAGAAGGTAGTGGAATCAGGCAAAAAATCGGTAATCTTATAAGAATTTTTTTCTCTTCTAAAATTTCAGCAGATCTGGAAAATGTCCTTGAAAAAGAAAAACCGGATTATGCCCTTATTCATAACATCTATCACAGAATGCCTTACAGCATAGTAAAAACCCTTAAAAAGAACAATGTTAAGATTTTGTGGTGGCTTCATGACTATAAATGGATCTGTCCAAATCATCAGCTTTTCACCAGTGGCTCAGTTTGCCGCCGCTGCCTGAATTCATCATACCTAAACGCTGTTTTTTTCAGATGCCAGAGAGGATCTGTAGTTGACAGTATCATAGTAACTTTGCTGAGTTATTACATTTCAATAAGACGATATCATAAATATGTAGATTGCTTTATTGCACCATCAGAATTCAGTGCTCAGATACATTCAAACCTGGGTAAAGTTGTGCATATTGAGCATTTCAATCATACCATTCATTCTTCTGTTAAAACCAACTACACGCAATCAAAGTATCCTTATGCACTTTATGTGGGTAGAGTAGAACCAAATAAAGGTATTCAACTCCTTGTAGACAGCTTTGCTGAGTTGGATTTCAAACTTAAAATTGTGGGGGGGGGTAATTTTTTGGAAGAGATCCGTAACTATTGTAAATTTAAGCAATTAATTAACATTGAGTTTGATGGTTTCCAACCTCCGGAAAAACTGTCTTCATACTACAGCAGTTCTCTATTTACAATAGTACCATCGCAATGGTATGAGGTTTTT
>CAYYNL010000300.1:0-3080 GCA_964472925.1 uncultured Fibrobacter sp.
CCTTCTTTCAAAATATTAATTGTCGTAAACCCAAATATGATCAGGATATTCTTTCTGCAAAGCATTTTTAACAATATCAATTACTTCAGATGGTTTAATGTTTTCCATCCATTCATTTTTTCGGCCTGTACGACCTCTAATTTTAAAATTATCAAAGTAACTTGAAATTTTCTGTTCAACATCTTTCAAATCTTTTACCTCAACCAAAGCAAGTGGCTTAAAGTTTAAATAATTTTCAAAAATTTTCCTGTAATAGTTTTCTCTCTGTATAAAATTTTCAGCTTTACCTAATTTGCAATTTGCCTTAGTAACTTTAATAGCGGTTGTAGCGATACGTTTATCTGTAGCGTTAACTGAAATTGGATCTACATTTGAAAGAGTTACTAAATAAAGTCCTGAATTTTTAGTAACATTTGAAATTACATTTTGTTTTGATATACTTTTTGAACAATTATTCTTAGTATTGTTATTAACATATACATTTGTTGTATTTGTAGAAATTAGCCACCCGTTACTTATACAATATTTTACAAATAATTCTGCGCCACCGCTGAAATTGTGTCCAATACAACTGTTAACAATTTCATCATATTTAGCCCAGCCAGAACCAATCAATCCTTTAATTTTATTCCATGATTCTAAATTATGACTTGAGCGAATGTTAGGAACTTTACCAATTTTATAATACATAAAACTCCTATGTACTTTATTCTCTCAATTTATTCAAAACTCACACAGGACGTGTGATTCTTTTTCTGCCAAATTTTAAAATAAATTTCCACCAACTCTTTCCAAGTCGCCCAAAAGGGCGGCTTGGGAACATGTGTTTGACTTCATTTTTTTGTCAAAAAATAATATAAAATATCAAAATAATTAACCTTACGGTATAGTACTATATTTTTTTTGCTAATAAACGATGTTTTAAAGGTATTTCGCGGCTCTTTGATACTTAGGTGGTAACTTTATCCGGAGATATCAATTGCTGCATTAACATGACATGCATATAATCGGCATAACCATATAAAATATTGTTTATGGAAAATGTTTCTACTCATGAGAATATTTGGTTCATGTATCGTTCTACTTCATAAGCCCATAAAGAACAACAACTTAGTAGAAGTGGTCTATTCTTTACAGAATCAACTGCTCTGTTTTATCAGCCCTGCTATTGGGCTTCTTATAGTCACAATTTTGTGTGCTGCAACATGAGTGTAAATCTCGGTTGTCTTAGATGATGTATGCCCTAAAAGTTCCTGAATATAACGCAGGTCCACTCCCTGCTCCAGAAGATGAGTAGCAAAACTGTGGCGGAGAGAGTGTATTCCACCTTGAGAATTTATACATTGCTTTTCACAAGCCTTTGTGTAGATTTTTTCAACAGTACGTTTAGAAATGTGCTTTCCAGGAGTATAGCCCTCAAATAAATAAGAGCTTCCGCAACCGCATTTTAGCCATGCTACTACAAAAGGTGCAAGCTCATCATCAAGCATTATCATACGGTCTTTTTTACCTTTACCCTTCCTAATCCACAATATTTTACGATCAAGATCTATATCTTCTGGTCTTAAAAGACAAACTTCTCCAAGTCTCAGGCCGCATCCGTATACCAGCATCAGGATTAGTCGGTGTTTGAAATTCACTGGTGCATTAATTATCGATATTATATCCTGCTGCGAATGCACTCGTGGAAGTGATTTACCGGTTTTCATACGTATCAGTAAATCTTCCCCTGGGCTTACCTCTAAAACCTCCTCCATAAAAAAAACAATCGATGCTGCGTAGGTATTAATTGTATTAGGTCCCAGTTTCTTTTCATCTCGTAACCATACAAGATGCTTCTTAAAGGCCTCATACCAGTCTGAACTCAACTCCGGAGTCAGCCAGTCAATAAAACGGGAGACAGCGCCATAATAATTACTTAATGTTTTCCTGCTGAGATTTCTGGAATTGATTTCCAGTTTCAGCTTTTCAAGAAATCTTCTCCGCTCCTCAGTGCTAAACACAGCCTGTTCCGGTGTGGATGTTCGCGCATCGTTATTTCCAGCTTGTTTAATTAATACCTGGTTTTCAGATAATGCTGATGATTTTCTTTCTTCAAATTGTGGACAATTTTTCTTGACCAATTCCTGGTGAACTGCAGAAACAGCTACTTTATCATAGAAAAACCGGATCGCTTCAAATTGAGAAAAATCTATACTTTTTAAATATTCGATAAGATTGCTTGTTTTTATGTAATAGGGAGCACCAGGGTTATTTTGAAGAAATCTGGAGATCAACTGCCGCATCTGGATACATTTTTTACTATCAACTCCTTCGTTTGCAACTATACGATCCAGCTTGTTGAGCCAGATAATATTCCATTCCTCAGCAGTTTTTTTACCAGTTTTGGAATTTTCTGAAAATTTTTTCCTATAATGGACCTCGTTTTTGTACTGTACACTGTTCACCATCGCACAACCCTTCCGCTTTTATAAACCAATCTATAGACTTCAATGGTGTATATGTCTGATAGCTTCTGATACTACCAAAAATCGGGCCATACTGAATGTCTATACCGGCCATAAAACCGGACCATTCCTTTTGACCCGCCCTCTGTTCTGGTAGAATACGAATAATCCGGCAGGGGTATGCGGTTCGATCGCCCCCAAGAAACGAGCACCTGGTCAACGGGGTAAACTCGCACAACCTCCCGGTAAAAATCTGCTTGACCGGTTGAAGGAACATGCCGATGAGGTACTTGCCTTCATGTATGATTTCTCGGTTCCTTTTACTAATAATCTCGCAGAAAGAGATCTGCGCATGGTAAAGGTGAAGTTGAAAGTATCGGGTTGTTTCAGAACTCATTTCGGAGCCCAGGTCTTTTGTAGAATACGAAGCTATTTGTCTACGCTTCGGAAACAGAATCTTGATATCATGGAATATCTTGGCAAATGTTTCTATCCTTACAGCAGATTTTTGAATTTGCTACCTGAATAGTTACGAAAAAAGGATCGAAACCTGTTCGTGTCAAAGAAACGAATTATTCAGGTCGAAGGCAAATGCGCTTGCATTCTGACGTACTTACGGCAGGGCTAGCAGAA
>CAYYNL010000301.1:0-3057 GCA_964472925.1 uncultured Fibrobacter sp.
AGCGTGCAATTTATTTTTTGTCTATTTCTATTTGCTTTACCCAGAACTCCGTTAAGAAATAATTTTCCACTATCATCCAAAAGTATTTCAGGAAATCTTTTTGGTATAATTTAATATCAGGCTACCAAAACAGAACTTATGCATAACTATCGTATAACTCCACAATATCAAGATAGTACTTATTCTTTAGTAATGATTTTTACCAAAACTGAAAATCGAGCATGTTCTTATACTTTATTCCATCTATGGATTTGAGGACTCGAAGATATTATATAGTAAAGCTTTAAAACTGATAATAGTCAAATTCGACTCATTCGGGTATTTTCTCTATATGCTGAAGGTTTCCAAGGAAGATAAACACGATATGGGGAACAGGAGCAAGTAGCAATTGGATATAATCTATTAAATTAAAACGAAGCTGCTATCACTTTGCAATTCAGACTTGACTTCTTTTGGGTTATCTTTCCTTTCCATAAATAAATATTTACTGAATTTTTTCGGCTCATGATTATAAAGGGTGGCGTTTGGGAAAGCCACCCTTTCTGGTGCAATATTATCGATTCAAGTCTCAGAACTCTCTAAGTACAGCATCATCATCCTGGTGAATTACTGGATTAGAATTTCCAACTTTTTTTAAGCCTTGGGCTGCTTTAAACCCTGAATCATTTGTTTCACTTTGATTAGGTTTGTTTTTTGCCGAAGGCACTACCTTAGAATCATGATAAGTTACTCTTTTAATAGCAACCCTATTTCCGGCATTGGTCAGTAAAAACTGGGAAACCATATTCTGAAGCTCTTCTGCCTGTGAATTCAGTTCTTCAGCAGCACTTGCAGATTCTTCACTGTTTGCAGCGTTCTGTTGTGTTACTTTATCCATCTGAGCCACAGCACTATTTATCTGATCAATGCCCTGTGTCTGCTCCTTTGATGCATCAGCAATCTCAGCAATAATACTATCCACTTTAGCATTGCCTTCTGCAATTTCTTCAAAAGACTTTGCCACTTCTTCCGAAATTTTTACACCTTCATCGGCATTCCTTACTGAGTCTTCTATCATATTTGCAGTATTTTTAGCAGCTTCAGCCGATCTTTGTGCCAGATTGCGCACCTCTTCTGCTACCACAGCGAACCCTCTACCTGCTTCCCCAGCACGCGCAGCCTCTACCGCGGCATTTAAAGCCAGCAGATTTGTCTGCATAGCAATCTCATCTATAGTTTTGACAATCTTAGCTGTATGATCCGATGATTCCTTAATCTTATTTATTGATTCACTCATTCGTTCCATCGCTCTTTTACCCTGAGCAGCATTATGGTTTGCTTCACTAGCTAATTTTTTCGCCTTTTCCGCATTTTCTGCATTCTGTTTTGTCATTGATGCCATCTCTTCAAGGCTGCTGGAAATTTCTTCAAGGCTAGAAGCCTGTTGGTTTGCACCCTGAGCCAGTGATTGACTCCCTGCAGATATCTGCTGACTAGCGGAAGCGACCTGTTCAGTTCCCTGGCTAACCTGCTGCAGTGCATCATCGAGATTGTCAATAGTAGTATTACATGCGATTTTCAGTTTTTCCATATCTCCTTTATAATTGCCTTTCACCCTTACAGTCAGATCACGGTCAGCAACCTTTTGCAGAACTTCGTTAGTTTCTTTTATCGGTTCAACAACTGCATCCAGAGTTTTATTGAGACCATCGATCATTTCCTTATAAACGCCATTGAACTTTTTAATGTCACCACGAACTGTCAAATGCCCTTCCAAAGCTTCAGTAGCCAGCATTATAGTTTCATCAGATACCATTTCCAGGCTTTTTTTAAGTTGAGAAAAAGCTTTACCTGAGACCTGTATTTTTTCGATCATTTTATTAAAGGCACGCCCAAGAATTCCAATCTCATCTTCTGAATTTACTTCCAGCTCTTCTGCTTTTATTTCAACAGATTTTGAAAGTTCACCATTTGATCCAGCAACTAAAGTATCAGATAGATTTACCAGATCCTCCTCCGCTATTTTTTTGGCAGTATTGACGATTCTATTTACTGGCCGAGTAATCGAAAGTGTAAGAAAAACACCAAGAAATATTCCAATCATTGTAGCAACAATTACAAAAGTGATAAGCAGATTTCGCATTTGAATATATATTTTATTACTTTCATCATACATTTCTTTGCCTCTTCTGGTCTTATACTGCTGCAATTCTGTCATGGCATTATCTGCATCATCACCTTTTTTTTGTATCTCAACCAACTTATCCCTTAAAGTATTATCTGTTTTTAATGCTTCCTGTTTTTTAATAGCACCAATCAAATCGTTCACGGATGCGAAATATTCTTCATATTCAGTTTCTACCTTTTGAATGATCATTTTTCCTTCTTCTTTAAAGGTAGTCTTTTTCACTTCCAGCATTTCATCTTTAAGATTTTTTACATATTTTCCAATTTCTCTTTCACAATGTTCACGTTCAGTAATTGTACTTGCCAAATACAAGTTTAAAATTTCTTCTTCAACATTTATCAGATTTATATTTGCCTCTTTGGCATGACTGATTCCAAGAAGATATTGCTCATACATCTTTTCTGTTAATTTATAGACATTTCCCGTATTATTTATTCCTATAATACCTATTATTATGGTAATCACCGCTACAATCAGAAAACCACCTATTAGCTTTGGACCTAATTTTAACTTATTTAACATAAGATTTTCCTTTCTTACTATGTTTTGTCTTTCTGATGAATTCATCTGGAAAAGTTATATAACCTCTTTTTACATTACTTCCGTATTTTTACCATAGCACCTCGCTCTCTTATAAATGATACATCATTGAGAATTCTTAACAATCTTGTTTTTTCATGATGTTTGCATCCACTTTCTACTGCATCCCATAACTCCTTCAGGTTAAATGGTCTTAACATATAGTAAAAGACATTTTTTGATCTAATTAGTTTTTCAAGCTCTCTGGTATTTTCTGATACCGAAATAATAATCGCTGCATCAGGAGATATTTTATCCACAGTTGTAAACAGCTCATTAATCTTATCAATGTCATTATTGCGCAGTTCATA
>CAYYNL010000302.1:0-3010 GCA_964472925.1 uncultured Fibrobacter sp.
TAATCCCACAATGATAACATTCTCATTGGATTAGATATTATTTCCGATTCCGGTTTAATCAGAACTGATCATTATTTACGAAAAGAGAGTTTCTTTTTCCCCTCACTTAACAGAAATTTAAACACCCCGTTAAGTGCGCCATAAAAAGCAGCCCACATAATCGCCCTCTTCCATCTTTTAAAAGCTTTTTCTCTCTTTTTTCTTCTCCAAATATTTCTTTCCATTTTTTGGTGATGAAACATCTTGATTACCGGTTGTAATATTGACTGCTTGGCAGTCGGCCTGCATTTTTCCTCATGCATATTTCACTCCTTTGTATATGAGGGTCCAACCATTAATGCAGGCAAAAAGTATACACATTTTGCATGGAGAAATTACACGATTAACGCATAATCATTACATTTTCAGCAATCGAAATACCATCGGCACTGATAATGCAGCGATACAAGCCATCTGACAAATTGAAATTATCAAAAGAGAGCGGGTAAACTCCACTACTTCGCCGAAAATGTTGCTCTGCACATTTGCGTCCTGTAAAACTGAATACATCTATGGAGATTGATGCAGGAGAGTTCAATTTGTAATAAAGCAACTTACCACCTTTTATAACCTGAAAAGTCCTCAGGCAATTTATAAGGGCAGGATCAGCTCTGGATATTTTAACCGGATCCAGAAGTTCAATATCAGCCCAAACTGGATTACGGTTTGAAGCGCTATAGGAAGGATTTCCGGCTCCAATTATACGCCATTTGGATAATGGACGAAAAAGAATGTGATTAATACCCTGGTTTGCGGATGTATCCAGAATCTCACCCTTGCTTCCTTTCACATAACCATACCCGGCAGATTCCAATAGTTTCATCGAACTTTCATCCGGTTTTGCATTGAAATCCGCCATAATAACAACAGGATCATCTGTTGAAACACTGTCAATCCAGGAAATTATCTTTTGCAATTGTGCACTACGATAAGAACTCCCCTCGTGCGCCAGATGAGTCACAACCACCCGAACATTCTCTCCTCCCATGGTGACACCGATCTGAAGGGCCGCGCGGTCCTGTTCTTTTCCGGTATGCTCTATCCACAGTTTTCTTATGGATAGTGGAGATTGCCTGCTTAAGAATCCAACGCCATATGAACCGCTACTGTTCTCATAATTCTTTATTGCCGGTGCATAAGCGGTCTTGCATTCAGTCTGCTCTCCCAACCATTTCAAAACATCTTCAGGATTTCTGGAGTTGCAACTGTCCAATTTCTGTAATCCGGCAATATCAGGATCGATCTCTTTTATTACGTCTGCAATATCCTTGTACGATCCGGAGCCATGTTTTTCTGCATTGATATTATAGGTCATTACCCGAATCTTAACCGGGTATTGAGCACTACAGATTGCATACAAAATCAGACTGGCAATTAAGATTTTATGATTAATTTTTTGCATATAATTACACCTAAATCGAACGATTGTCACTGCACCACACATCTGATTAGTTGAAGAATGAATAAATTCAGTTCAAATTCAGGATTAATATTCTCTTGTTACAAACCCCTAAGTTGCCGGCCTCGGAAACTGGAATACAGGGAAGACGTGATGCCTTCACCCTTACCTTATAAACTGGGATTGATTTGATAATCTGAAACTGCTCTGATCGAATCCATAAAAAGCAGTTTTGGCGAATAACTCCCAATTTATTTTCTGCATGATTTTTCGGTACTGTTAAAAAAAGAACGAATCACACTTTCCGGACTCTCTTCACCCCAGGAATAATGCAAATCCTCCAGATAGTCCCTCAAAATTGTGGAGCTTTGAACCCGGTCCTGCTTTTCTGTGCATAAACAGATTTGTGTCAGAGATGCCAGATGCGGCTCAATAGTCATCTTAAACTCATCCAACCGGGTATATTTATTGTCGATTTTTGCCCTGATCAGCTCTGCAATATTGATCTGAGGGAATGGTTTAACTCCGCAAAGCATTTCGTAAAGCACTGCTCCAAAAGAGTAGATATCTGCTAACTGGTCTATTGGATAACCGTTTACCTGTTCTGGCGGAAAATACTGAAGCGTTCCCACTATATTTCCCACATTTACGGTATGTAACCCTGTTTCAACCGGTCTGGCAATCCCAAAATCCATTATTTTGACGATTCCATCGAATCCAATAAGAATATTGGATGGTTTTAAATCACGATGGATTATCCCTTTGTATTTCTTTCCATACAAGAGTACCTGTTGTGTATGCGCATAAGCTAATCCACGGGCAATCTGAACTGTAATAGCTGTACATAAAAGAGATGGAAGAGATTGGAAAAATTGTAGAAAAACCTGAAGAGTAACCCCATCCACATATTCCATTTCCATAAAAGGCAATCCATGCCATTCGCCCGTACCATGGACTTTTACTATATTGGGGTGTTTAAGATTCGCAGAAATTCTGGATTCGGTTTCAAAACGCTGGTAATTACTATGGTCTCCTGAAGGCATCAGAAGTTTTACCGCTCTATAAGTTTCCAGAGTTTCACTCCAGGTTTTATAAACTTTAGACATTCCTCCTGTTCCTAACAATTCCACTATTATACCAGAGCCAATCTTGAGTGGTTCGTTTCCGGATGGAACAATAAATTGCTCAGCTTCACATAGACGCTTTGGTGGACTATCAATTTTAGTTTTTACCGGTCTTTTATACCTGGTATCCCAAAATGAACTCAATTCTTTAACGGGCATGGGAAATACCGGAATACTGGTAAATGAATCATTATGTTGGGATTGCGGTTCTAATTTTTTGTTCATCTTTTAAAAACTGTAAAAAGGGAAAGCAGAAGCTTTAATAAGAAGGTATAAAATACTATTCATTTATTAAATATTAAATATTTACTTTTCCTCGGGTTAGCCATAAATTAAAAACTGATAGGGAGCAATCATTAAGCCAACGATTCGGGTTGTAGGGGATGTAAGAATAATAATTTCTGTATAATAATAAAAATAGTTGGACAGATTTTTAATCACTTTTATT
>CAYYNL010000303.1:0-2967 GCA_964472925.1 uncultured Fibrobacter sp.
ATCGCTACTCAATTCGCAGATATCGCAAAATTGAGGATGAGTACCGTCAGCAGGCCAAATTTAATATCTCCAGTAAGGACCAGGCAATAAAGCTTATCGAGGCACTCCAGAAATGGGTGGCTGAGTGATTTAAGATTTCAGATTAAGATTTCAAACACCTTACTTCATCTTAATCAAATTACTTCCTCCAGAGTCCTTCTTTATAATTGAGCATGCCTCAAAATAAAAACGGTATTTAAAGGCTTCTGTAAATTACTTAGGGCCATTCCACCATTTTAATAAGGTATTTGACTATCCCTAAGGCTTTGTTGAACATGCTGAAAAGTTCTTTCAGGAAAACTTGTGGATTTTCTTTTGCTGGTTATTTCAGTTGATGAGTTGGGTATCGGTGGATGTGGAGGCTGATGGGCCAATACCGGGAGACTACTCAATGGTGGCTTTAGGAGCGGTAATTGTTGAGCCCTCACTCCAGAAGACTTTCTATGCCAGGCTTCACCCCATATCAGAAAAATGGATAGCAGATTCTTTAAAGATTTGTGGTTTCAGCCGTGAGCAGACCCTTCGTTTTGAAAGACCTCAGAGTGTTTTGCGTCATTTTGCCCAGTGGCTCTCTATCCATGGAGGAAAACATCTTTATTTTGTTTCCGATAACGCATTCGATTGGCAATATATAAACTGGTATTTTTATCACTTTCTGGGATTTAATCCTTTCTGGTATAGCTCCATTAATCTCTTATCGCTTTTTTTGGGGCTCAGGAAAAACATGTACAGCAAATTTAAACATTTTAAAAAGAAAAGCTATGGACATAATCCACTGGATGATGCATTAGCTAATGCAAGTATGATGCTGAAGATGAAACAGCACTATGGGCTGAGAATAAACTGGTGAATAAGTTTAATTGCAGGCATGTTAGTTGCGGTTGCTTTATTTAAGGGCCGGGTCTACTGTAGCTTGGGGGAAAATCTATGCGAAAAATTGAAAATATTAATTTCAACTCACCTCCAATCATGTTTGCAGCCTGGCCTGGAATGGGAAATGTCGCGTTGATGGCTATGGACTATCTGAGACGTACTGTTGATGCCCGTCTTTTTGCTGAACTGGATATGGAGCCTTTTTATGTTCCAGAGGAGGTGGTAGTGAATGAAGGAATAGCCAGTTTTCCGGAGCTTCCCCGAAGTTTTTTTCATGAGCAGCATGAGCCTAATCTGGTTTTTTTTGAGAGCACAATTCAAACCGAAGGGCAGGATGCAGTTACTATCGCTCAGACAGTACTGGAAGTGGCAAAAAAACTCAAAGCACCTAGAATTTATACTGCGGCCGCTTTGCCTTTGGCAATGAGCTATAAAGCAGAATCGGAAATCTATGTGGCTGCCAACCAGAGATATTTTCTCAAGGAACTCGAAAGCTATGGAATAAAGCCACTAAATGAAGGTTATATAAGCGGGCTCAGTGGACTTCTTCTGGGAATAGCTGCTTCCCAGAATATCGAGGCCGCCTGCATTCTGGCTACAATCCCTACATATGCCGCAGCCATGGCTTATCCAAAAGGTTCGCTGGCTATTGTAAAATGCCTGGCACGTATAAACGATCTGGATATCGACACATCTGAGCTGGAAAAAGGTGTGGCTGAATCGGAAGAGTCGTTTGCCGAGATTGAGGAGCGGCTCCGAAACGTTCTTCCTATGCTTTTGGAGCAGGAAGAACAGGATCTTTTCGAAGAGCAGCAGATGCCTGCTCCATCCGAGATGAAAGACGATAAAGTACCTGAATATGTTATGGCCCGTATTGAACGGCTATTTAAAGAACTGTCTCAGAAAAAGGATAAGTCCAGAGCAATGGAGCTTAAAGCAGAGCTGGATAAATGGGGACTTTATGAAATCTATGAGAAACGGTTTCTGAATCTGTTCAAAAAACCTTAAAGCGCCAATTATTGAATTTTTCATTTCTGGCTTTCAGGAAACCACTGGCTAAGCCAGTGGAGCCGGATATCTCGTAAAGGCACTATCGTGCCTTCTTGCTTTCGCTGCTTTGCCTGGATTTCATAAGTTTACTAAATGTGAAAATGATAAATTACTCTTAATCAGACATCCGCCTGAAAATCAGAAAGTCCCTTTAAGTACTCATGTCAACCTCGAGCGTAAAACCTTTTATTCGCCTTTTGTATACAGTGTGTTGTGTCAGGGTATCGGACAATGGTTGATAGACTCAGATCGCATCGGGAGAAAACCGTATCATTGAATTTAACATCACTTGTCTTGCAAATCTTTTCTGTCGTAACCTATCTTCATTTCATGATCGTTATCGGTACCGTTATTTAAGTTAATAACCGTTGTTTTTTGGACTAATTATCATGCACAATTTTTTTTTCCTGAAGGAGTCTACCGATGCCATTATTGAATCTTTACATGAATAAAAAAACCGATGAAATTGTGTCAACAAAAGTTCTTTCTGACCTCTCCCAAATGGTAGCTCAGAGTCTGGGCAAACCGCAGAATTATATGATGGTTTCTCTTTCTGAATGTAAAATCTATATGTTTGGTTCTCAGGATGGGGCGGCTTTTGTTGATCTCAGAAGTATCGGAGGAATTAATACTGCAACCAGTAAAATCCTTTCTCAAAAAATCTGTGACTATCTGCACAAAGAACTGTCAATAGATAAAGAGCGTATTTACTGTAATTTTTCCGATATCCCTGCTTCGAACTGGGGTTGGAACGGAACCACTTTCGGTTGAAGAAAAAAGCTCCATTTCCTTTAACGAAATGGAGCACTATTTTTCATTTCTGGCTTTCAGGAAACCACTGGCTAAGCCGGTGGAGCCAGATGTCTCGTAAGGCACTATCGTGCCTTCTTGCTTTCGCGGCTTTGCCGCTCAATCAAGCTTCCGCCTGTGGCGGTAGTACTTGACTCTGCCTTAAACCTAAAAACCGCAGTAGATTGACGCGGATAACACGTAATCTATTGCGCA
>CAYYNL010000304.1:0-2927 GCA_964472925.1 uncultured Fibrobacter sp.
TGCATCAATATCTTACGGTTCTTCATCGTCACCTACTGCGGTTTTTAGGATAATCTTTTATAAAACTCCAATGAGAAGTTTTTTTTATGGGAAGATTCGTCAAGAGTCAAGAATAAGGGTGATAAAGAAATTCATCTCCAGCCACTCAGGGGAGGATCCTTCAGGGCCAGAGATGAGCTATCTGGTACTTATTGGAAGGTTTTCATGCCAGTAAGAGCATGGTTGTTATGTATCAGATTTACCTGGCAGAAAGCTCGTTATCGAGTATATACAAACCATTCCATTGTCCATTAATTCTTTCCAATCGCTCAGAAAGCACACTGAAGGTGTCCTCTTCCTCTATCTGTTCATCCACAAACCAGGTAAGAAGGTTAAGTACTCTCTGATCCCCTTCTTCTCTTGCTTCCTTTACCAGATTATGAATGCGTGAAGTTACTACTTTTTCGTGAGCAAGAGCCTTTTTAAATACCTCTTCAATAGATCCGAATTTTCCATCACCGGGATTTAAAGCCCGAGCTTTTACACTGTGCCCTGTTTCCTGCAGGAATTTTTTAAATTTGGCTGCATGAGACATCTCTTCTTTTATCTGCTCGTCCATAAAATGGACCATCCCTTTCATGTTCAGTGTATCCAGATAGGCAGACATCGTGGCATAGATGTAGGCAGATTCCAATTCAAAATTCATCTGTTCATTCAAATTATCGTATAGTTTGCTCATAAAATATACCTCCACAATTAAAAGTGTATTGTAATGTTAAGTTCTTCATCAACACGATGATAGATGATTTAAATATACTATGCTTTCTGAAAGTGAGGTATTGGGTTTTTGTATGCATGAAAATCAGAAGAAAGTAAAACCCGAACACTTTACCTTTGTGGATCTACGTGTTTTACCGTTTTAGGATCCGGAATCTAATGCAGAGCTTGTAGAGTTAAATCGCTTCGCGTTTTTTGGAAGAAGGATGATTTAATAAAATGTAATAATGAGAAGAAATTTGCTGAAAGGAAGCAGAAAATTAGCAATTTATTCTCTTTATGCTTAATAGAAATGTATCTTATAAGAAAGTACGTTGTAAACGTGGCTTTTTATCCTGCACCCAAAACAATTCGGCAATCGGAAGGAGAGAACAATGATCAGAGAAATTTCAAAATGCAGTGTTCTTTTTATATTAGCTCTGCTGTATCTCCAGGATGCCTGTTCCTGTTCACTCGAGAAAAATGGCTTTCTTCATCTGATTGCCGATAAGTACAATCCGGTGATTGTCAACAGTGGAGAATGTCATGTAATTCCCGGTGTTATTGCTTTAAGTAGTTATGATGATTCTTATTCTTATTTAAAAAACATTTTCGCCTTTATTAGCGATGAGGACAAACTTTTCCTTTCGATAGCTCCTGAAACAAATTGTCCCACACTTGTCTGTTGTGCATGCAACATCTATTTCAGTGAACCTTTTGAGATATTGTTACCTGGTGTAGAAATTGAAAAAGTTGCTGGTATGGTAATTACAGATGTGAAAAATTATAATCAAGATTCATTAACTTTGCTTCTGGCTTTGAATTCTGGCTCCACAGAGATAGTTGTTGCAGAAATAGCTGCAAGGATTATTTGGAATGGCGGTTCACCTGCTATTGAATGTGTAGTGAAATCATCAAAGCAGGTCGGTTTAAAAGTAAATGTACCCGGACAAGCCATAAGGGGATTGGCAAAAATGGAAAAAGACAGTCTGGTCATGGTTTTTGGTGATAAAGGATTATTGCGTGTTCTGTATTACAGTGATAACGATGGCCAGTTGAATGAGCAGATAAAGGATGTAGATTCGACAGATGACCTGGTGTGTGGTGGAGACAGCCTTGTGGGGTCATCCGATGGTACAGTTTACCGAATCGGGAATCCGCAGCCGATAGCTCAACTGGGGGCTTCTCTTTTAACTGTCAATAGAACTGGTGCTGGTGGTAAAGATGGTTTTCTGGCGGAGCGTGTAGGAGAAAAGTGGAATGTATACAGTGCCGGTAAAATGGATGTAAAGTATTTCCGTTTTTTTTATTCAATACGTGGTCTGGAAGCTTACATAGTTGATGATACTTTTAATCTCTACCAGGCAGCAGTTCGTGATTCATCCACAAAACTTCATTCTGATCTGCCTGAAATTGAAGATGCGATAAATGGAGGGATATATGAATTTACCGGAACAAAATTGCTAAATTCCAACTTTACACTTTATGATGCGGAGCAAAATGCAGAACCACCCAGGGTCATGCTTCATCAGGAAGACACCGTTAAATCTCTTGTTGATCTTAACGGCACAGATAATTACTGTGAATGTGGAACTGTAGCTTTGAATAGATCACGATTTTCCGTTACCATTACTTCTGACAGCGTATTTTTTAATGCTCTTTGCCATAAAGCTGTTTGCCCTTTCGAATGTGGTGAGCCTCAATGTCAATGGACAGCAGGATCGTGTTCTACTGCTGTAAAATGGAAATTGAGCGATACTGTGATAATAACTGCCGGAAAAGATACCTTGCGAATTTTAAATGGTGCCAAAATATCTGCCAGAGAAAAACTACCTTTACCCATAAACGGCAACAATCTGCATTTAATACTGCTCAGGTCGGTTAAATCTTTGCAGCAGGGCAATTTTCCATCTGCATTGAGCAATGATATGTCATTTTATATCTATGATTTGAGCGGAAACCGGATCAACACAAATCGTATTTGCGCAAAGCTGCAGTCCGGAGTGTATGTTGCAGAATTGAGACAGGGAAGTATTTCGTTAACGAAGGTATTTCAGGTGGTGAAGGCGGTGCCCTGACGTCACAACGTAATCTGTTACACTTGATCCTATTATATTAATCATGCTAATCACAATCAAAGCGGGAGACGGGGATCGAACCCGCAACCTTAACCTTGGGAAGGTTACACTCTA
>CAYYNL010000305.1:0-2882 GCA_964472925.1 uncultured Fibrobacter sp.
AAGAAGACGAGCTCGAAGAGGAGCTGCTGCCTCCGCTTGATGATGAAGACGAGCTTGAAGATGAAGAGGAACTAGATGAAGAGGAACTGGAGGATGAACTACTGGAACCGCAATTAGATGAATTGCAATTAATCTCCACGGTTGGAATATTGCAAACAGGACCGGTTAAACCTTGAAAACAAGTGCCGGGGTAATGGGCCGTAAACTCACAACCATTTGGCATACAGTATGATTGATCTTGTGGCCAGCCACAGGTGAAAGTTGGTTTCCATTTAAAGCTTGGCGCGCACTTGGTTCCACCGCCACAGATTCCACAATTCCATTCAATTTCTATACCAGACTGGCCGGATGTGGCTATATCTAAGTTTGGAGCCGCTCCGCATTTGGAGTTTCCGGTCGGAGTACAGGCGCAGGAAACAGCAAGCTGTTTTCTTATACCTGTGCAACAAGTCGGAACGCCAGACTTATTAGCCGAACACTTTGTCTCTCCATCGTTGTTTGAAACAGGCGTAGTCGTGCAAAAAGGATACTCATATACTTTGTATATCTTTTCCTTGCTCGTCCAATTCATTGCGCCTTCAAAGAGTCCTCCGTCTCCGGAATTTAAATTACAACGATATTGCTCGTTCTGATTAAACTGACAAATCTCGGGATCGGTGTCGCACATACAAGCATCCTTACCAGCCGTATTTTTGCCGCATATACCAACTTTATGCAGAATAGCTACCCTGTTAGTATCAGGATCAACCCCGCACTTATCCTTGCAAAGTCCATTAGTTACACAATTTTCCTCCCCTGCCTTCTCTTTTCCGCATACTTTATCAATACATTTCCTTTCGTAATCAATCAATGTATTGCCAGAACATTCATCGTTGACTTCCGGACAATCACTATCTTCATCGCACTCAACAAAATTAAAAGTGAGCGCAAAGCTGCTTACGCATAAATCGTCTCCAGAAGATGAAAAAGAAAAAGTGCCAGTTCCGCCGGGTGTCCCACTAAACCCGCTAAGCTTTTGCGACCAACCATTACCAGAATTCAAAATAAAAGATGCTCCGGCAGCGCTGCCGGTTATTTGACCGCCTCCGTTATATCCGGTAAACATCATGCTTGCAGAAACCGTAACCGAATCCAGCACATATTGAGAGGTTGGAATTGTAAAAGACTTAGACCCAACACTATTTAACTCATCATAACAACAACCATCATGAGGACTATAACTAACCCCTGCCTCAGGGCATTGAATATAGTCCGCACCTTGGTTGTTATAATAATCAACACAATAGCTTGCTTCGTCGCATTCCCAACCGCCCCCAGACCAATTGCTCCAACCGCTGATAGACACTGTTTGTGATGGTATTGATGCGCCAAACACAAAACTTGGGACCAAAAACGCAGAAAAAATAAAAAATAATATACCTGGTAATAAACAGCTGTTTATTGTTTTCATATTAATAATTATTGCAATGTTATTGACTCCGCCATTATGTTGCCATCAGAATTTATTTTTAATTTTGCAACTATAGATTGTCCGGTTTTTAATTCACCTATCCCGACCCTATCTGATCCGGCCGATGGATTGCTGCCTGGTTTGAAAATTAAAGTATTATTATTAGTATAAAATTTTAAAATTTCGTCATTCAAAGTTATCGTTATGCTTTGTTCCTCTATCTCTTTAATATTTCCTACTGCATAAATCGAACTGATTAAACTGGAAGACAAGCCCCCCACAACGGAATCATATCCCCGCCTAAGCAATCCAATCTCTGTAGTCTCTTGATTTTGTTGATATTGAGACTGATAACCAATTCCTATCCAAACTCCACCGACGAAAATGGCTAAAATTAAAATAACCGATAGAACGATTGAAAAAAGCTTATTCATAATTTTTTTACTGGGCGTTTCTTGTGAAAATAACTATCATATTTCCCAAGATATTTCCTGATGCATCAAGGGATGCGGTAATATTTACAGAGTCGCCCACTTTTAAGTCATTAAAATTTAACTCTTTTCTTGTCGAGTTTTCGTAAATGTAGACTTTTACATCCTGAGCGACGGATACAATCATGCTCTCCCCTTCATAACTCAATGTTATATTTCTGTTGCTGTCAATGGAAGTTATTGTTCCATATGTGACGATAGCATTAACAACTTTTGAAGAAAGCTTCTGTATTGTATCAGTTGTGGCCTGTATCTGAGGGTCTGATTTCTGTTTTTGATAAAATATTCCTGTTAAATTGCCTAAAATAAAGGAAAAAATAATTGCCGCTGATAATGAAACTATTGATTTTGTCTTTTCCATGTCTTTTATTTTTATTTTTTAATTATAATGATTCTTAATGATTTTTAAATTAATTTTGAATAAAGTCTATTACAGAATTGCCAACAAAATTGCCATCATGATCTACGCTTACGTCAACATTAAGCATATCCCCCACTTTAATCTGGTTGAAATCAAATGGGGCCTGGTCGCCATTAAGTTTGCCCGACAACGCATGTATTTTTGCGTCATCTCTGATTTTTATCCTAATCTTGTCTTCGTTAAAAGCCATTACGATTTCCCTGCCGTTGATAGAAACCACTTTGCCATAAGACACGATTGATGGCACAACGTCAGACCCCAGAGCCATAACAATGTTTTTTAGTTTTGACTCCTGCGCCCTGTTCTTATATTCATAAGATGCGGCGCCAAGAAGATAACCAATAAACAAAAGTATCAAGGCCGACCCTATAATGACCACATAAAGCCGGTTTTGCCCCTGTAAAAGATGTGTGTCTTTTGTTTTTTTGCTCATTTTAATTATTAATTAATTTTAATATTATCGTCTTAGAACGGAGACACTTCCCTCCACTTAGGCAAGGCCGTTCCAGATCCCGCCACC
>CAYYNL010000306.1:0-2766 GCA_964472925.1 uncultured Fibrobacter sp.
CTGCATCAATATCTTACGGTTCTTCATCGTCACCTACTGCGGTTTTTAGGTTTAATTTACCGTCTTCCGATAAACCCGATTTGAAATAATGATTCGGTTTTAATAACCTTCTTGAGAGACAATCTGCTGCGGTTTTTCAGGTTGGGAACTTAAACCTAAATTGATAGAAGCTTGCTTTTCAGCTCAGCCCATCTGAGAGCCTCTGATTTTTGGGCAGAATCGGTAATCTGGATAAATTGCATGCCGGCATCGCGTGCAGCCTGTCCATCGGTATCATCTCTGTCTCCGATTACCATAATATTTTCCGGACAGATATTCCATTGATTTGCGATATCCAGAAACGGTTGAGAGCAGGGTTTCAGTGCACCTGAAATTTCTGAAGATGTAGTGATATCAAAAAGAGATGGACTGATCTGTAAATGCTCCAATCTTTTTGAAACATGGTCATAATCTGAGAGTACTCCCAGTTTAAGTCCGTTTTTTCGCAGTGAAATCAAAATTTCTTCGATTCCAGGTCGTGAGTTTTTAAGAAAAGGCATTATGGAAATAAATGCGGGATAAAAGGAATTCACAATCCAGTTATATATCTCTTCTGGACTGCACTTTTCTTTTTTCGAAACTGCCAGTGCAATGGAGTTAAGAAGATTTTCACGTGAACCCATTTGAACCCCGGCAAAATGCCCCCGCGCTTTAAGAAAGCGAGGGAGCCTGAGAAGGTGGGTAATTAACTTACAAGCTAATAACGGGCGCATAAACCAGCGCATCTGGTAGAGAGTTCCATCCAGATCAAATATGATGCCTTTTACATTATGCATTGACTGCATGCAGTTTTTTCCCGGTACAGCTTTGAACTGCCTGGTAAAGGTTGTCAAACAGCGTTTCCAGCATGTCAAAGGGAGTCGCGGAGAAAGCGATTCGCAGAACCGGACCAAGCGCAATAAGCCCTGTTTCATGTTTTTCCAGAAGTTCTTTTCGAACCATCTCAGTATCACCATTCACTAGTTTGACACACATGAAATAACCCGAGTTAAAGGGCAGAGGGAAGAAATATTCATTGTACTCCGGATGATTTTTGAAGATGTCACGGATTTTCTGATACCTTCGTTTCAGAATGGTTGCTTTCTGCAACTTTTCTTCATTGTAGGTGCTGCTGTTATAAGCAGAAAGCAGCAATGCTTGTCCAACATTTGAAGCATTGGAAATATTCCCGCGGATAGCTCCGGCAAGTTTTGCCTCTAAAGCTTTATACATTGCAGGAGAATTCAATGCAGTACCAAAAGTTGTAAAGCCGACTCTGAATCCCCAGACATAATCCTCTTTTGTAGGTCCGTCAAATTTTACTGCAAGAATTCTCTCGTGGGCATCTGTAAGCAAGCTGAAAATGGATTCCTGCATGATTCCATCCTCATAGACCAAGCCAAAATATGCATCATCGATAAAAGCCAGAATATTGTTACCTGCCTCAGCTGCTTCAACCAAAATGTTTTTTATCTGGAGCGCCTCATTGCAGGTTACGGTGTACCCGGAAGGATTATTGGGAAAGTTTAAAATAACGATCTTTTTCCCTTTTGGTGAATCCATGAGTTTCTTTCTCAATCCTTCCACATTGAATCTGCTGTTATCAACAAAGGTGGGGAAAGTGTCAAGTTTCGCTCCAAAAGCATAGCAAAAAATTAATTCATAATTCTCCCAGTATAGATCAGGAGAGATAATCACATCATTTTCGTTTACAAAGAGATAGCCTGCCATGGAAAGACCATGAGTCAGGGCACAGGATACTACCGGGGAGCTGAAAAGCTTGCCTGCAAGGGAAGGATTTTTTTTGATCATAAACTCCTCCCAGCTTTTGCGGATTTCAGGACGTCCATAACTGGGAGCGTAAGAGAATCCATCTTTATTTTTTAAATTGAGAAGGGCATCAAGCGAATCCAGCACCATAGGTAAACCATTGTCTTCAAGCGCAGTACCGATAGTGGCATTGATCTTTTTGCCTTTGGCCTGTTCTGTCTGTGACAAAATCCCCTTTTTGGGGAAAAAAATTGCTTTGCCTTTGTCTGATAATAAATCATAAACGAAGGGGTTGGTGGAACGAATGGATTCATTGAGTTCCTGGGCTTGCAGATCAAGAGGCATGCGATAACTCCTCGCTGGAATGTTTCCGTTCATTGGTTCCTCACAAAAACAGCCAAAAGATCCTCTGAAGAGGTTTCTTTCGGCTGTTTTTGTGAGATAATTCGTAATGTCATTTTAAAAGCTTCCTAATATACAAAACAATAATTATCCGGTCAATAAGAGAATCTATTTCCTGAATTCTTTCCGAGGATTCAAAGAGCAAAGATCATGCATTATTTAAACTTACGTAATTGCTCAGGTATCAAAACCAATAACTGATAAGAAATCAGAAATAACTCCTGATCAAATATGCCTTTGAAGGATAAGCATTTTTTAATACCAATTCTTCATTGAGATATTTTTTCCGTTTTGATATCATTACGTTTTTTTTGCCAACAGAGACCTGAGTAATAACAAACTTACAAAAAACAAAGTTAGCCAGAACAATACATCCCCGGTTCATTACTCATTGTTCCACTTTAGATTTTCTTTTATTTTTTGGGTAACCGTAATACTACTTCAATCAGTCCTCGAAAAAATTGCTGATTAGGTAATGAAAAACTCAAAAACAAACCACCGCTTTTAATTCTGCGAACTGGCTTAGAAGGGTTAATGATTAAAATGGGGAAAAATATTGTTCAAAAAATTCTTGAT
>CAYYNL010000307.1:0-2695 GCA_964472925.1 uncultured Fibrobacter sp.
TGCATCAATATCTTACGGTTCTTCATCGTCACCTACTGCGGTTTTTAGGTTTAAAAAGCCAAAAACACGCAATCAGGAATAGTTTACAGCATGGCTAAATCTGTAATTTGTACTGCTGCAGCATATGAGGCTTGGGTAGCAGAATATAGAAATGGTGGCTTTGAATTTATTAACTCGAAAGCACACGATTAATGGGAAAAAAATCTTAGAACGTGTCCTGAATATAAAGGTAGCGATAATTATAGCAATTGTCCGGCAGTGTGCGACAAGCCTTCAACTATTTAAATTACGCAGCTATGCTCTTCATCTATCCAGGTATTGCCACCAGGAAGAATCAGCAAATCACCTTCAGAAAATTGGACTTCCAATAATTTCAAATCAATATTAATGCTCATTCCACCCATTGAAGTTACAGGATTGAGGCTGTTAGATACTTTGCGGATAGTAACTTTTCCATTTTTAAGGAATCTTCCGCTGTTAAGTTCCGCTGTAATTTGAGCTATCTCCCAATCAGCCATTGAATTCAATACATATAAATAGCAATTGTTCAATTTTGAATATTTTATGTCAACCTCTTTCTATTTTTTTTAAAAATCGAATGCAGTTTAACGGCTGGTCTACCTCCACAGTGCAACTGTAATACACAGTATCCTTTCTTTACTGTTTAATTGTGACCTGTTTTCCACCCGCAGAGCGTCCAAAAATCTTGAGGAAAATAGCAATTGACTCGGAAACAGGTGCAATCCTTCGTGAGTACGCTCCAGATCACAGGAGCAAGCGAAAACGTTCATCACCGGTTATTGATCGAAATCCCATTAATTATCTTTTTCTATAGTTTCCGCTACCAGGTGTGACATTAATCATACGAATAATAACAAACATGATACTAAAATACTCGAATAATAAAAAACATGGCAAGGTTTAGTACTTTCGTGTGCATTTTTTCCTCATTCGAGTACCATTTACCATAAAAAATTTTGGAAGATAGCAAGAATTGTGCTAATAAGAGTCAAGTACTACCGCCACAGGCGTTAGCTTGATTGAGCGGTAAAGCCCCGAAACCAAGAAGAAACGATAGTGCCTTTACGAGATATAAATGAAACCGTGAACACGGATGTACTCAAATGTAAGATCAAAACCTGGTTTTATTCTCGATTACAATGAAGTCATCAGTTGGGATATGCTGAAATATTTTACCTCCAGAGCAAGGGTCTTTCCTTTAGCTTTAATTCAGGACTTCTCCCAAACCTTACACTACATCGTGTGCGCATAATTTATAATTCATCATGTAAAAGTCAGAATGTCAATATCAGATCCTTAAAAGGCATACCGATTAAACGCTTGCTGTTGTACTATCTCCCTAGCAGCATTCTGCAGTGGAAGAAAATCGGGTGACCTTTGCGCTTTACTATATTCGGGTTGTCAGGAAGACAGACATTTTAATTTTACATTTTTTAGATTCGTTTTATTTCACATCAGCTTAAATTTACATCAACTGCTTGATTAAGTTTTATGAAGTATTCGATTCATAAGGCAAATTTAATAAAAATCTTTTTTACATTTATATTTCCGATCGTTTTTTATAGTATTGTACATGAAAAAGCATATCGGGTTTTATACAAAGATCCCTTATTTTATGGTATTCCCTTTAAAGATTATTCAAATTCTGATTCTCTGATTAATGAGCTTTCAGTCCCTGACTATTTCAATGCCATATTGAAGGAAATCTGCCAGGATCGTAATAACGATTATGTAAAATGTACCAATATAGAAATTAACTACGAATTTAAACCTGAAAATAAACAATATAGGGAAGTTGTCATTTTTTTGTTTCTCAATACTTTGCAGAATATTGAAAAGAAGTATTATTACTCACCTGTTCACCATAAGATTTGGTACATTGGTATTTCTTCTCCTTGCACAACAGGTTATATAAATAACTATTTGATACCCAAAGAAAAGCATAGTGTTCTTTGCAGATCACTACTATTCGATTCCTTTTCTAACTTGAACACTTCAAAAGAATGTGATAAATTAACGAATATTTCTATTACATTACAAAACAGTGATTCTTTTGTTACCTCCTGGAAGTATTCTTCTTTTTGTAAAAATGATGAAACAAATCAGATTAATTATACCATTAATAAATCAGGTTCTATTCACTAAAGCATCACTATTTGATTCTACTTGAAAACTTAGTAGCGTTTTATAAATTTATTAAAAAACATCATATTAAAGTTTTTAGACGCTATTACACACATACTACCAGTTTTTTATTAGTTTTATTTTTACTTTTGTATTCTTTAAACGGCCACTGATGTGGATAATTTATTTTTTAGAATTCCCTGAGTATATTGAAGACATGCACATTGTGCCCGGTTAAATCCAGGAACACTTTTTTCCCAATCATTGTTTTCCAATACCAATTCATAATTCTCGCCGGATTCTTCTATTTTTCCGATTCTAAAGATTGGATCTAAAAGAGTTGCACAGGGGAATACATCATTTTCTGGAGTAATATATATATAGTGACCGTGTTCCCAGCATCCAGCTAAACAAAATTTTTTTTCAGCCGAAGCTTTTTTATAGATATTATTTCCATATGGATTTGGCCCGAAATTGGCTTGAAAATCAAATGTAATTGTCAACACCGATTTATTATTTCCCACTATCACCGAAAAATTATTTCCCATTT
>CAYYNL010000308.1:0-2682 GCA_964472925.1 uncultured Fibrobacter sp.
TTACATGGCCAGCTTTTTTGTCAATTTTTTTGAAATCCTATGGGATGATAGTGACGTAAGTTAAAGAATTGTGACCTGTTGGTATTCCGTTTTTTCTCCACTGATATGTAAATGGTGGACTGCCGCTAACCTGTATTTTAAATAACGCCACATCTCCGGTAAGTATCGAAGTGTCTTTGGGTTCAACTGTTATAACTGGTGGAAACACCTGGTCATTATCGGTTATTATTATTGCGATGGTGTCATTGCTACCCACCCTATAGCTGGTATCTGATTTAATAAACACAAATAGAGTTTCATTTCCTTCTTCAAGTAAATCTTCAATTGGTATCAGATCAACAGTTCGTGTTGCGTAGGTAGAGTCAGCAGGAATCGTCAGAGAATAATTTGACGATAAAGGCGTATAATCAATTCCACTTTGAGCATTACCAAAGAAGCCAAGTTTCACCTGAATATTGATAGCTGAAGTCTCTGGTAATCCTATTGATGCTCGAATAGCAAAAGCCGAAACAGTGATCAATGACTCCGGGACAGTCACTCCCAGTTGTATCAGGTTAATAACCGGTTTCCCTGTAAAATTATCTACCGTTATAAAGCTTGAGCTGCTTTTTGTATTTTCATAATTCAGTTTTATCCAGTTTTCACTCCGTACAGCATGGGCAATAACTACTTCATCAATAGCTGATTTCATATAAAAAGTATTGGGAGGATTTGGCCATCCTGTCATGTTATCATAACCGATACGCCAGTATCCATTGTAGTTTTCTGGTGTGGTATAACCTGCGTTCGATGAGGTTAAAATGCCATCAATAAATAACTTCATGCCTGCAGAAGAGACCTGAGCTGTGAGCTGATGCCAAAGCCCATCGTTAAAGGATGTGGTTGTTCCTATATTTTGAACACTACCATTATAAACGCCAAAGTGAATTTTTCCAGAAGTGTCCATCCATACAGTACGATCGTAGCTACTACTCTGCCCGGTCTGCTGGTTTCCAAATCCAATTAACTTTCCACCATTAATTGTTGTAGTCTTAAACCAGAGAGAAAGAGTAAAAGCTAATGGATTATTGAATTGAACAGTCGTGTTTATGTAATCATCTACTCCATCTAGTTCAATCCCTTTATCCACAACACCAATAATAGAATTCGTAGTACCCATGGCTCCATTGGTAATTCCGTGATTGCCTTGAGATGATGCGTCAGTAAATTGCGGAGATGTTCCACCAGGATTCTGATTGAGATGATATACCCCCTTAAAACCATTTGATGTGTCAAATACAGCAGTTCCATTGGATCGGGAGATTGCATCATCCTTTCCCCAATACATATTTATATACTGAGTACTGTTATTACCATAAATTGTATCTACCCTTACCCATATTTGAGCTTCTCTTGAAAGAAAATCCCACTTTTCAATCTGATAATAAAGATGTGTTCCATCTGCTTTGGAAAAACGAATATCACTGCCATTTCCCAAAGCATCATTGAAGTTAAAATTACTCTGGTTAAGCCTTATCAGTATAGGAATTTTAGTCACAGTCCCAGCTACATTTGCGCCACTGGAAGTAGTATTCATATAAATTTTGGCTGAGTAGGTCCAGAGTGAATAATCATCATCATCTGTTGCAGGTGACAATCGGGTTACAGGTATTGGTCTTTCATAAGTTGATCCTGGCATTTGCCATCCGACAGCGAAATTATCATTCTGAGACCCATCCTTATGTAGCCCTTCTATGTAATACCTTCTGCCAGCTTCCAGATAAATTGCCGCAGATTGCTGTTCAGGGTATTTATCCCATTGTCTGGAATCTGTATATCCACTAACCCAGGCAATTTTTACTTTGTTAGCAGGTTTGTCATTAGTAGAAAGCCAAAGTTCAGATTGATCATCACTTGCTATGTAAAATTTATAGTTACCAGTTACCGGTGGATGTATGAATCCACGTATTCTGGCTCCATAACTGTTATTCCAGTTTGAAGGAGCTTCAAAGTATTGTGTCAGATAAGAGATGCCAGATGGGTTGGAGGGATATCTTGGATCTCCTGTAAGAGAACCAACCTCTATTCCAGAAATTTCTGTCCAGTACTCATATAATATTGATCCGGTCTGTCCATCAGATAATACTGCTAACAATAATAGAAATGTAACTCCCGATAATAAAATTCTCATAGAAGTTCCCTTTCAGGATAATACAAATAATTTCCTAATTAATATGCAACAGGACAGAAATGTGACATATCGTAAGACCGTTAATGCCGATCTCACCTTTTTCTTACAACTGTGAATTTTCTGAACAATTCTAATCGATAATAATTTATGTACAAAGTAATTACAAGTATTTTCAATTTTTTGATCTTACAAAATAGTCTTCATGTTACTTAAGAGAAGTTTTTTGTGAAAAGATAACAGATTTCTATACTAATAAGTAATGTTATTAATTCCCTTTTAAATTTATATATTCTCTCATTTTTCTTCTTTTTAAATTGGTATGCATTATTATTCTTTTTGTTTTGATTTTTATTTGATAGTGTTGACATTTTGAGGCAACACTTTTTTCAATGCTGGAAAAAATTCATTTTTCATTTAAACATTTTATGACAATTTTTTTTAACATCAGATTGTATATTTGTAAGCATACGGTAAAACCCGTATTTCGGAGCCTTTGAAAAGCAGATTATTTT
>CAYYNL010000309.1:0-2664 GCA_964472925.1 uncultured Fibrobacter sp.
TAAAGTAAGAACTATCAATAGTTCAAATATTTACTCTATACAAATTGAAAATAATGTAATAGCTGTTCATGAGTCATGGACAGATAGAAAACCAAGAGGAATTAATACCAGAAATCGATTTGATGCATTAGCTTTAAAAGAATTAGTAATTATACTAGATAATGTAAAGAAAATGTAATTTCCAGTAATGGAATAATAAGGTATAATAATACATATATGTAAAATAATAACTATAATTTAGAAAGTAAGCATATGCAAGATACAAATATAAATTCATTTTAAGCAATAAATCAAGTTAAGAAATATCAAATAAAGAATAAAATCTTGATATAACTCCTTGTAAAAAAATAATCAGATAAATATTACCAAGTAGATAAGTATCTTGCAAGAAAGGAGTTAAAATGTCAAGTTCAAAGTTAATGGAATTAGTAGGTAATGATGCTAATAAAGTAAATGAGTTAGTTTCTGTTGTTGCAGAGATGGTATGTTCTTATCTTGCAAATGCACGTAAGGAGGAACAAATACATGGTGAAAGTATCAACGAAAATTTCTCCAGAACATCTCAAACGGTTAGCAATAATATATATACGCCAGTCAACTCTAGCACAAGTACTGAACAATCAAGAAAGTACAGAGCGCCAATATGCACTCAGAGAGAAAGCTCTGAAGATGGGATGGAGTCCAGATTTAATTCGGATTATAGACGAAGATTTAGGAGTTTCAGGTTCAGGCAGAGTCCAAAGACATGGGTTCCAGGAATTGGTCACCCAGGTTTCCTTTGGAGAAGTTGGTGCGATTCTAGGATTGGAAATTTCTCGTTTAGCTCGTTCTTCGGCAGATTTGCACAGACTGATAGAATTATGTGGACTATTCGATACAATCGTAGTGGATGAAGATGGTGTATATGATCTTAAAGATTTTAATGATCGATTGATATTAGGTTTTAAAGGCACTATGAGTGAAGCAGAATTACATTTTTTGAAAACTCGTATGCTTGGAGGAAAAAAGAATAAAGCTAAAAAAGGTGAATTGAAATTTCCATTGCCTGTTGGTTATGTCTATGATAATATTGGACAAATTATTTTTGACCCAGATCAAGAAGTTCAAACAGCTATTAAAAATGTATTTCAAATTTTTCAGACAAGTGGTTCAGCTTATTGTGTAGTTAAATATTTTGCACAAAACAAACTTAAATTCCCTAAACGTGCTTATGGAGGAAGATGGGATGGGAAATTAGTATGGGGAACACTTTCTCATAGTCGTGTTATTGGGATAATGCATAACCCAAGTTATGCAGGTGCATATGTATTTGGTCGCTACTTTGATCAAAAAAGTGTAAATCGAGAAGGAATATTTATACATCATACAATTAGGTTACCAAGAGATAAGTGGGAAGTTTTCATACCTGAGCATCATCCAGGATACATTTCGTGGGAGACATACGAAAATAATTTAATACAATTGCATAAAAATCGTACTAATATAGAATGCAGTGGAGCAGCACGTGAAGGAGCAGCAATACTTCAAGGATTAATAATATGTGGTAAGTGTGGTCATCGAATGACAGTTAGATACACTGGAAACGGCGGTATATCACCTAGATATCAATGTAAATGGAGATGGGAGTATAATAAAGATAAAGCTACATGTACAGAAATTCCAGCGGGTCCTATAGATCAAGCAGTTTCAAAAAGGCTTTTGCAAATAGTTAAACCAGCAGAACTTGAACTTTCTCTGCAAGTAATGGAGAAATTTATAATTGAAGAAGATATATCTGATAAAGCATGGAATTTATCAATTGAACGAGCAAAGTATGAAGCTGAAAGAGCTGAACGCCAATACCAGAATGTAGAACCTGAAAACCGTTTAGTTGCAAGAAGTTTAGAAAATAATTGGAATGAAAAACTTCTTAATTTAGCTAAATTACAAGAAGATTATAAAAAATATCTTACACAAAAGAGTTGGAGACCTACAGAACAAGATAGAGCGGATATTCTTTCATTAGCAAAAGAATTACCAAGGATTTGGAATTCACAAACAACCACTCACAAAGAAAGAAAAAGAATACTACGTACATTGATAGATGATATTACTGTATTTGCAGATGCTAACAAATCAGAAGTTAAATTAGGTATTAGATGGAAAAGTCAGTTTTGTGAAGAAATTTATGCTTATAAACCCTTGCCATATTCAATAGTAAGGAGGCATACCCAAAAAACTATTAAATTAGTTCGTAGTTTAGCTAAAAGCATGACTGATATCCAAATTGTAAGTTATCTAAATAAATCGGGCATACGTACTCAAGAAGGTAAACTATTTACCATTGGTTCTATAAGGTGGATTCGATTTAAACATAAAATAGAAAGTGTCCCACGTTCGGAAGGAAGTTTTTCAGTGAAAGAAATAGCAAAACAACTAAATGTATCTACTGGTATAGTTTATTATTGGATTAATCATGGAATATTGGAAGCAAAAAAAGTTGCTCCTGGTTGGCCTTGGGAAATTAAGCTAGATGAATTAGCAAAAGAAAAGCTATATAAAATAATTAAAGAATCAAAACATATGTAAAATTTAATAAGTTTTTATATTGAGCTAGCTAGCATTATTTTTTTAATTAAAACCAAAAACAATTTTGGGAGGTGTGCAATATGAAGTTACCGTGCC
>CAYYNL010000310.1:0-2639 GCA_964472925.1 uncultured Fibrobacter sp.
CCTGTTCCTGTTTAAGATTTCGGTATAGTGATTTGGTGCTTTCTGGTCCTCAGGCTACTATTCCCATCGCGGGCATCACTCCTCTAAACAGTTACTCTTTATTTCACAGATGGCAATTTATTTGCATTTTCGATTTGTCGTGAAATATGTTTAGGATGACTTGGGGAAATTCACCTTTTAAGTCTTTGTTTAAAAACAAATTAAATGGTATCTGCAGTTCTGATTTGAATAGCAGAAACAAGCATTACAGCCGTTTGAGACAGACCCCGAAGAAGCTTGCATACCTTTTACAAAAAAAAACTCCGGAAACCATGGATTCCAAAATCAAAGAAAACCAAAGGAGGTTTTGGCTTGAGCAATTTCCAGTAATTGTGATTTTTCAGGGCGCAAAAACCGCCTTCAGCTAAAATTTAGAACTCTTTTAAACGATTAATAAGTCGCTGTGAATTTTTAACTTTGGAGTATTACAAATATGTTACGATTAATTACTATTACCCTTCTATTTGCATTTTCTCTGGGAAATGCCTTAACCCACCAGGCGCAAAGCGGTTCCAGAGATGACGTACAGGCTGCTATTAATAAAGCCCAAATAGGAGATACGGTTTTTATCCCGGCTGGTAACTTTGTTTTTAATGGTGGGGTATCCCTTAAAGGCGGTATTACCATTATGGGAGCAGGAAGAGATAAAACTACGCTTCGACGCACCGCTTCCGGCGGGACCTACATGTTTACCGTTAACTGCTCCAACGGAGGGCAGTTAGTCATTACCGGCCTTACCATCACAGGATTATCACCAAGCATGAGCCCCGGAATCAAATTAACCAACAATTGCCAGGACTTCAGAATCTACGACAATACCTTCAGAAATTGTATGGACCGGGCAATCGAGATTCATGGAAATACCAGAGGGGTTATCGATCATAACATTTTTATCGACAACAATCTGACCGCAATAGTGGTATTTGGTGATGGAGACAAGGGATGGCAAAGAAAACTGGAGTTGGGATCTGCGGATGCAGTTTATGTGGAAGACAACTATTTCCGCCAGGAACATATCGCCAGCTCCAATATGCACCATCATATCGCCTCCAATAACGGCTCCCGTTACGTTTTCAGATATAATGAGTGTGATGATGCCAGTCTGGCTTCCAGTGCTGTTGATGCACATGGCAATAAATTCTACTGGCCCAGGGGAAGCCGCGGTTATGAAGTCTACGGTAACACCTTCAAATCAGTACGTCGCTGGGTCTGCATAAACATACGTGGCGGAGACGGAGTAATATTTGACAATAAGTTTTCCGGTAGCTACTCCTATCCGCTTCAAATCATGCACGAAAGCGATCAGGGTGATGGCAACTGCGAATACCCCTGCGAGGACCAGATTCGACAGCTTTACATCTGGAACAACACCTACGAAAACAAACGTTTCGAAATACGAAACCCTCATCCCAACATAATCAAACTCGACAGAGATTACTTCCTCAAGGAAATGCCCGGATATAAACCTTATACTTATCCTCATCCGCTCACAAAAAGCACTGCCGTCGATCAAAAGCCTACCAGTACAGCAGCTTCTCTGCATGATAACCATGCTACTGTCAAAACCGGCTACATCAATTTTAATAACAAGCACAACATTATCGAGGGACAACTTTCACCGGAGTTTGCAGGGCAGAACCTGAATGTCAGTATCTTCAATGCGCAAGGCAAGCTGGTCAGAGAGATTTCCGCTAAAACATCTTTGAATGGAGAATTCCGCTTTGGCCTTAACGATCAGCATGCCAATCTGGCAAGCGGAGTTTACACATTACAACTGCAATCAGGTTCACTGAAACTTCAGAAGCCTCTGATTATATCCAGATGACAAGTTTTCCATGCAGGACTATATCTCTGGTCTATAGATTCTCCCAGTCCCATAAATCCGGGGGGACTTTCGGAGGGGGGCTAAGAATCAGACCGGAAATCACTGCACTTCTTTTTACGAAAAGCATCGCCGTGTTTGAAGCGGGAAAAAGATCCTCCTTATCAAGGGAGGTTCTTTTTTGAACCTATGAAACATCTGAAACGCTGAAGCTCACATCCCTTCCGGATACCCAAAACGATTTTTCCTTATAACAAAAACGGTTCCCCAGATACTAAGCGGATTTTTTTTAAAAGCCAAATGGGTTTACCCGATAACAAAAAGGTTTTTTTGGTAATATCACCTGTTTAGTCACTTGCACCTATAAATACTTTGAATTATCTTAAGATTATGTTCTGTTAATATCTTTGTGTAAATAAGTTCGGAAAAGATTAGTGGGTATATGCTTCAGAACAAGAAATATGGACCAGACTGGGAACTTATCTGGGCACGGAAATTCCATCGTGATCTAAACCGGCTTAATATGACCGGTCGAGGGTATACCGATATAATTCGAGAGTTTATCAGAGAGAACCCTGGAAATCCTTCAAAAATCGATACTTCAAGACTTGAGAAATTCATTATCAGACATAACGATTTCAATTCTCAACTTCCTGTAAGAGAAGCACTTATGGTGTTTTACCGGGAAACGGTCAAATCGCCGATGAAGCCCCCTCAAGCATTAAACATCAACTGATTTTGAAATTAGCATACGGATGTGGATTACGCTTGTCAGAGA
>CAYYNL010000311.1:0-2634 GCA_964472925.1 uncultured Fibrobacter sp.
TTTCAAACATGGATTTCAATGAAAATACTTATAGTTAACTCCTTTGACTTTGTTGGTGGTGCTGCAAAGGCAGCTTATAGATTACACAAATCATTACAGGCGTTTGGTGTTGAAAGCCATATGCTTGTACAGTTCAAAACGACTGATGATTATTCCGTCATATCTGAAACCAAACCTTTTAAAAAGTTTTTAATAAAACTCTCCTCATTTACAGATACTTTACCGCTAAAAAAATATAAGCCAGATACATTCTTCTCATGCAATAGAAACAGTATTGCTAATACTGTTGCCATAATTAATTCTCTGAAGCCAGATCTTGTTCATCTACATTGGATAAACCATGGAATGATTAATATCAGTGAGCTTTCTTCAATACGTTCACCTTTATTATGGACCCTTCATGACAATTGGGCATTTACAGGCGGTTGTCATACCATGTGGGATTGTACCAATTATAAAGGTAGATGCGGTCACTGCCCAAGACTTGCTTCACAGAAGGAATCCGATCTAAGCAGAAAAAACTGGAATATCAAAAGGAAATCATATTCAAATATTCAAAATCTCTGCATTATTTCCCCCAGCAGATGGTTAGGGGACTGTGCTAAAAAAAGCAGTCTTTTAAAATCCTTTAAACATGTTTATTTACCAAATTTAATAGATACTAAGCTATTCAAGCCAATAGATAAACGAACAGCCCGAAACGTACTTAATTTGCCTCAAGATCCAAAAATTGTTCTCTTTGGGGCTATGAGTTCCACAAAAGATATCAATAAGGGTTTTGACCTGTTATCTGAAACATTAAATAAATTGAAAACTAATAATCTGGAATTTGTAGTGTTTGGCGGGTCAGAAAATCCTGATACCCCAGCCTTTAAATATCCAGTGCACTATTTAGGTCGGCTTTATGATGATGTTACCTTGCAGCTGGTGTACAGTGCCACAGATGTAATGGTGGTTCCCAGCAGGCAGGAAAATCTCTCCTATGCAATTATGGAGTCTCTTTCCTGTGGGACTCCGGTTGTGGCATTTGATGTCGGTGGAAATTCAGACCTCATTGACCATCTTGAAAACGGCTTTCTGGCTAAAAGTTTCGATACTACTGATCTTGCCAATGGTATCGAATGGGTATTAACAAATGATCAATATCCCGAGATTTCACACAATGCAAGACAAAAGGTATTAACACAATTTGACGGATCGGTTTTAACCCCGAGATTTGTGAAATTATACGAGGAAATATTAGGCAATTAATAGCTTAAAGACTTTATTACCATCCTTAGTGACCCTCAGAGGAATCATCATTATTTAACTTCAAACTTTCTATTTCCCGGAATTCCCACCTGCAAATAACTATATGCTCCGTTTGTAAGGTTCCCCTTCTCCCATACCGGTTCATAGTAAAAATTCAGATTTATCCAGGGGAAAGGGGAGTATTCTGCAGCCAGGATAGCAGAAATAAATTTTTTACTATTCTGAGGCCAATAAGGTGCATGATCCAGATCCGGTCTTCCATCAGCGTACCAGTCATCTTCGATTCTTCCGTTTCCTTTGATCCAGTAATTAAGCTCGGTTCTGCCCTTAATATTATAAGGAAGATTAAAGGCTGCATGGAAAGTAAAAAGATCCATGTCATTACCCCAGGGCCAGCCCATCGATTCACCCCAGTGAGAGTGGCGACTAAGAACTTTATCATGTGTGTAGACGTATTTTGCTACATGAGTATATTCAAATCCAGTCTGAATTAAAGGCCCTTTACTGCAATAAGCGGTCCCCAGTTGAAACGCATATTTATTGGGGTTTCCTATATCTTCAAATATGGTAATGTCGTCATTTAGGAATTCTCCATATATTCGGAACCGATTTAATAAAACATTGAAATCCATGCCGCCTAGGAGATTGGCATTATTGGTACCGCTGGCTTCATTAGAGAGATAGTAGACCTGTAAAGGGTTAGCGAAACGTATCAGTTCGTTGCTTCCAAAGAAATCTACTATCTCATAGAAACCTATCTGAAGATGTTTTCCTATTCTCAGATCCAGGCGCTGTCCTGCTCCATAGCGGGGAAAATTGGTTTTAAGATCAGTTTTGGTTGATTTAACTTTTGTTACATCACTAAATATTAACTCTTTGCTATAAAAGGACTCATCATCATAACCGCATAAAAAGGCGGTTGCTCCAATAATAGAGCCGAAATTGAGATTTAGGTTATAGAAATAAAAGGGGGAGTAGGCTGTTCCTGAGAGAGCGAGAGTGCCTTTATAGCCTGGACCCCATCTAAGTTTCATTTTCCCTGAAGAGATTGTAAGGAATTTGATCTGCGACTGAAGGTAGGCTTCTGGAAGATTGAAGCGGAAATCGATCGCCCCTTCGATAGGTCTATGATGATCTTTCTTTATAAATCGTTCATATTTAATGTCGTGAGCCGGAAAAGCGATCCGGTCCTGGGTAGTATAGGCATCGGCGGAAATAACTGCGCTTATTATTGGAGAGTTATAGGTGACATTTCCTGAAATGACACCGAAGAGATTATAGCCTTTAAACTGCTCATATCCCAGAATAGCAGCCAGATTTAAACCTATTGATTGTTCTTTGGTGAGAAGCTCGAAATTAAGGCGATCAGATGTTGGGATTTTT
>CAYYNL010000312.1:0-2619 GCA_964472925.1 uncultured Fibrobacter sp.
CTTTGGGGAGCAGACCTTCAGGGAGCAAACCTTCATGGAGCAAACCTTTGGGGAGCAGACCTTCAGGGAGCAAACCTTTGGGGAGTTAAAATTAAAAAAGCAATCGTTTTCACTGGACTTTATAATTATATCGTCATTCCATTCATTTCTGAAACAGATGAAAAGTATGTAAAAATGGGTTGCTATACACGGCTACTATCTGAATGGGAAAATGATTTCTGGAATAATCCAAATGAATTTCCGAACGATGGCTCATTAAAATCTAATCTTAGACTTTTCGCTTTTGAAACAGCAAAAAAATGGTTTGAAATAATTGAGAAATGAGAAACTGGAAGGACCAACCAATACAAAAAGAAGTTTTAGGTTTCATCCCTGAAGAAAGGCAGGAATTACAACGTGCAATAAGCATGTATGCTAGAGATTATGAAACCGCAAAACTTGACTTACTTATTAGCGTAGCCGATAAGATGGTGTATACTGATCTAGCAGAAGAACTTCGGTCACTTGATAGGTTTAATTTGTCAAAAAACGATTGTGAATATGACTTTTAAATAGTAACTTGAAATAAAAAAACAATGGAAAAAGTAACTATTAAATCAGCTATTGACACGGGACGTAAAACAAAAGATAATAAGCCTGTGATTGAAATTGAATTATCAGATGGACGGCAAGGATCAGCATTCTCGCAAGAGGCTTTGAATTGGTCAGGTGAAATTGACTTAGAGATCAAGGATGCCGGAGAATACAAGGGAGTAAAAAAATATTATTTTAATTTACCTGACAATAAATCAAAGAAATTTACCCAAAAAGATTGGACATTTGAAAAGCGTAAATGCTCTCTTGAATGCGCTATTAAGGCCAGTGAACTTACTGCTGCAAAAATAGAATCAGACATGATACTGAAGATCGCTGAAAAGTTTTACGATTACTTAAATCAGAAATAATGATTAACGATAATATTGATTTTGTTATAACACGCGCTAAACTTATAGAATGGCAGAAATGGCTTAATCAGTGGATTCATACCTATAAAAACATAGAGATAATAAATTCTTCACTTCATGAAAATGGAGATATCACAATAATTCTAAAACGTATAAAATGAACATATTCTATAATGGCGATGCCAAACAGATAAACGTTTTAGATGAACGTTTCTATGAAAGCCAAAAGAACCCAGGAGTTTTTTATCCTTCTGTTACAACTATACTCGAAGCGTACTACAAGGGTTATGGCTATTATGAATGGTTAAAGCAAGTAGGTTTTAACGCTGATGAGATAATGCGAAAAGCTGGTGATCAGGGTACGAATGTACATAATATGATTGAATCGTATCTTAAAGGTAATAAGGTGAATTGGATAAAAGAAGATGGTTCAGTAAATTACACACTGGAAGAATGGCAGATGTTATGTAAGTTCATTGAATTTTTTCAGCGTGAAAAACCTGAGATTTTAACTATTGAATTTAATATCGTTTCTGAATCGATGAAATACGGTGGTACAATTGATATGATCTGCCGAATGAGAAATCAAGTATGGCTTATTGATCATAAGACGAGTAATTATATCCACAAGACACATGAATTACAATTATCTGCCTATGCAACAGCGTGGAATGAACTTAATCCAAATTATAAAATAGACAGATGTGGTATTCTTTGGCTGAAAGCCTCAACAAGAGGTGAGGGTAAAGGCGATGTAATTCAGGGTGTGGGCTGGCAGTTAAAGGAATTTGACAGGCCATATTTAGAGGCGTTCAAACTTTTTGAACATACACAGGCTATTTGGAATGAAGAAAATCCGAATTACAAACCCAAAAACCTAATCTATCCAAGTGAATTTCAATTAACTCCCGATAAAGAAACCAATTAAAATATGAAAGAGAAATTAAACTTCTTTGATTATTGCGGGCTTTTTTTACTTGCAATATTTCTGTTTGCTACTCATGCAAGATTATTCTACTGGTTGCAACCGGAATTTCAAGATGGGAAAATGATTGATTTTAGCTGGATGCAATTTAATGAGAAAACATTGTAGGCTGAAATCTTCGGATTGCTCTTCGGATTAATTACTGTATATATCTTTGCAAGGAAGAAAGGAAACCAACTTTTTAAAGTCTTTGTAATAGCTGTTGCTTTACTTGATGGCATTGCAGTTTTCTATCTTAATGAAGGTGATTTATTACCCTATTATAAGATGCTTTTTGCATCGATTCATTATGCAATTTACGTGATTTTTATTATCTTAATGTTTGGATTTGGGAGGAATGAAAAGAAGAAAAAACAATCTGATATTTCACCTATATTGCATCATGAAATTGTAAATAAATTTCATCCAACATCTGACAATGAAATTACGAAATTATTGCAATCTGGTAAATCAGGGAAAGAAATAGCAAAGCAATTTAAGATATCTGAATCAAAAGTAAGTCGCATTAAAAAAAGAAACTCACTATGAATCGATATACGTTCAAATATAAAAAACACTTATCAAAGCTCGATAAGATATTTCTTGACTTATTAATAACATTAGTAACCGGTCAATTTTGCATCAATAAAAAGCTACTATTCCAGAATTGCCGATTAAAGGAGGTTGTTTTCTCTAGAGCTATAGTATGGA
>CAYYNL010000313.1:0-2606 GCA_964472925.1 uncultured Fibrobacter sp.
TGAAAGTCATGGACAAAATAGCAGTAATGGATTTTGGAGGACAGTATGCTCATCTTATCGCTAACAGAATCCGTAGATTGGGTGTGTATTCTGAAATAATTTCAAACGAGGCCGATGCCCGGTCATTAAAGGAATTTAAAGGATTAGTGCTTTCAGGGTCACCTTTCAGTGTACTTGATGATAAAAGTCCAGGTTTTGATTTATCGGTTCTTGACCTGGGGATTCCTGTGCTGGGTTTATGCTATGGGCATCAGCTCATAGCTAAAAAACTCGGAGGTAAAGTTTGCAGGGGAACTGCCAGAGAGTATGGGATGGCAAAGATACATATCAAAGAACCATCTGATCTGTTTGCCGGTCTTTCAGATGTAGAACAGGTTTGGATGAGTCATGGGGATGCTGTGGAATCACTTCCACCGGACTTTAAGATCCTCGCATCCACCCAGGATTGCGCCTGTGCAGCTGCAGGGCATGTAAGTAAAAAGATTTTTGGGCTTCAGTTTCATCCCGAAGTCACAGATACATTAAACGGGATGAAAATCCTGAGTAATTTTATTGATATCAGTGGTTGCAACCGCCAATGGAACAGCAAGACATTTCTTGACGAAATAAGTAACCATATCCAGTCGTTTTGTAAGAACAAAAAAGTGTTTCTTCTGGTCTCCGGGGGTGTTGATTCCACTGTTGCCTTTACTTTGCTTAATAGAGCTCTGGGCAAAGAGCGGGTTCTGGGATTGCATATTGATAATGGCCTGATGCGGCAGGATGAGTCCAGTGCAGTAATCAAGTATATGCACTCTCACGGCTTTGATAATCTTAAAGTCTTTGATGCTTCTGCAGATTTTATTGATGCACTCAGAAACGTCTTCGAACCAGAGAAAAAAAGGGTGATTATCGGAAACATGTTTCTGACTGTAAAGGAAAAAGTGTTTGCAGAATTGAATCTTAATTCCGATGAATGGATATTGGCCCAGGGCACTATCTACCCAGATACCATTGAAAGCGCCGGAACAAAGCATGCCGATCGTATTAAAACCCATCACAACCGGGTTGATCTGATTCTTGAAATGATCTCCAGGGGACAGGTGATCGAGCCTCTGGCTCAGCTTTATAAAGATGAGGTAAGGGAGCTTGGACAGATCCTCGGTTTACCCCGTATACTTATCTGGCGTCATCCTTTCCCTGGTCCGGGATTGGGGGTAAGGGTTTTGTGTTCTGATGGCAGAGAACAGACCATACCCGATGATGATTTCAGGAAACTCTGTGATATAGCCAATTGCAGTGGATTTAGTGCAACGGTTCTTCCTGTGAGAAGTGTGGGAGTTCAGGGTGATGAGCGCTCCTATGCTCATCCGGCATTACTTCTGGGAACTTGTGACTGGAACAGGCTGGAAGAGGCGTCAATAAGAATCACCAATTCTGTTAAATCTGTCAACAGAGTCGTTTTTGGGATTAAAACATCTCCATCTCTCTCCTATAAACTCATTTCCGCTTATGTTACAAAGGAAAGACTGGAGAAGTTAAGGGCAATCGATGCTATCATTACAGAACTGTTACATCATTCAGGTGAGTATGACAATGTGTGGCAGATGCCGGTTGTTTTGCTTCCAATTATTAATGAGAAAGGTGATGAGTGTGTTGTTCTTCGCCCCATAGTTTCTCAGGAAGCCATGACTGCCAGATTCGTTCCATTGAAAGAGAAGACTATCCGGGAGATTGTCGCAAGGGCCTCTTCTATTGGTGGAATAGGGGATATATTCTTTGATATTACTCATAAGCCGCCCGCAACAATAGAATGGGAATAGTCTATGGGTAAAACAAGTGAAAACATGGTACATAAAAATCTTGAAATTTTCAAAATTTGGTTAGGTTTACTCTTTTTTTGATTCTGCCTTATCCTTTATTTGACCTGAATTTGTTACCTGTATGTTACCAGAAAGCCTTATTGGTAAATGCAGGTACCTAAATTTAGTAAAGGTTATAGCGTAAGAAACCGATAGCTTCCTAAATTTTTAAAATTCGCGACTGTTTGACTGATTAGTACTACAACAAATTCATACATTTTTTTGCCATTGTAAAATTCCCCATCCTTCTTCCCTAAAAAAGGGCGCTTCCAGCGGGGAAATTTTGCTAACAATCACCTATGATTCTCTTGAATTTCTAAATCTCACCTATACTTCCTTGTAAAATTTTTCAAAATCCTGGAATGATAGTGTTACAAATTCTTTTGTCCTGAAAGAAACATTCCAAGTCGGTTTTTATGGTTTTGGGATAATCAGAGATGGTTTAAGCAGGAGAAAAATGGCTAAAAGCAGGAAAAGCATCATTTTTTTCAGGCAAAAAGCTTTTTTATGATAGTAAAACACTGCTTTCAGCACCTAAAACAATAAAATTTGCCATAAAAACATTGTTTTTGGAAAGTAGAACGTCTTTTTAAGCAGGTAATATATAGTTTTTAGTAAGTAAGAAATAGTTTTTGGAAAGTGACAGATTGTTTTTGGAAAGTGACAGATTGCTTTTGGAAAGTGACAGATCGTTTTTGGAAAGTGACAGATCGTTTTTGGAAAGTGACAGATCGTTTTTGGTAAGTGACAGATCGTTTTTGGTAA
>CAYYNL010000314.1:0-2600 GCA_964472925.1 uncultured Fibrobacter sp.
AGGCACGATAGTGCCTTAACGAGACATCTGGCTCCACTGGCTTAGCCAGTGGTTTACTGAAAGCCAGAAATAAAGGGCGCATGCCATACCAAAAGATCCTAAAATACGTTTGGAATGACATCTAATGAAAAATTGAAGGTTATTTATCTGAATCGGGACTTAACATAATCCGTAAAATCTCTTCACTCATAATATCGTATCCGGTCTGATTGGGATGTACATGATCGCAGAAGAGAGTCTGATCAAACTCACCTTCATTTGTTAATAAGGTGAATACATCCACTAGCGCGATCTTTTTCCCGTCACTTTTTCTAGTTGAGACACTATCAGATAGCCTCTGATTAAATATCTCCAAATAGTAATTCGAACTTTCCCATTGTGATGTTTCAGGAAAGGGAGGGGAATTCAGCACATAAACTCTGGATTGAGGATTTCTGGAATACATTTCATCAATCAAATAGATAGTATTTTCCAATTCAGGATTTCTGTACTCAGAATTTGCTCCCATCATAAGAACCCAAATATCAGCTTTAAAATCCGGAAAAGACCTGAAAACAAGAAGCATATCTTTTGCCTTGATACCTGAAACAGCCATACAGGAGTCATCGTAGCGGGAATCATTCATATATCTGGTAGTAATAGGACCAACCGCTTTTATACTTTCAAAGGGCCCTAATGAATCACGTAAACCTTTAAGTACCCCAGCCCTGAAACCTCCTGCCTTTTCATCTCCACAAATTCCGACTACAATCGAATGTCCCAAAAAACAGATCGTGTGTTGCCTTATTATTACCAGTGTACCTTCTATTTGCTGCTTGTTACCAAAATGATCCTGAGCAGAAATTTTCCACAGAATCTCACCAGGTGACTCGATTCTTATAACCATTGAATCTCCATCACCGCTATAGACCTGTTGATAATCTCCATTTTTCTTCAGATACATCGATACCGATACTGAATCGGAATTCGGATCGGTTATGAGGGCTTCAAATTTAAAAAGAAAAGGAAACTGCTGTTCTGCCAATACTAAAGTGTCCGATATCTTTGGCTTTACAATATTTATTTCAGGCGGGCAGTTAAAAGTAATATTAAATGTGTCTGCACTTAACAAACCATCATCGTCAATTGCACCCATCAAGACTCTCACAGTACTGTTCCCTGTAAAAGAGATGACTTTTTGAGGGCTTGCGGATGTATCCTTCCAACCGGTTCCATCAAAATCCCAGACATAACCGGTAATAATTCCATTAATATCAGAAGCAATGCAGTTCACAGTAAAAGGGTTATTATTAGTCAAAATAGTATCTGCAACTGGAGCTATTACCGGGAAACCAGGTAACACTTCGATCAATACGGTATCCGGTTCCGATTGCAATGAATCATTGTCAAAAGCATTGAAAGTGACAATATGTCTGCCAGTTGAATTTATACCCCAGCATAAAAGGATGGAATCACTGTTATTCTTGGAAGTTTTTCCATCGACTGTCCACTTATACCCTATAATGGTTCCATTTGAGTCGAAAGCAACAGTTTTCAGTTTCAGAGTGTCATTTATAAAAATTGCAGTGTCCTTCATAGAGGCAGTTACTGGAATTCCAGGTTTTACATTGATTATCATGGTATCTGGTATCGATTCCAGAGAGTCATCATCCACCGCTGCTACAGTCACTATATGTTTTCCAGCCGATCCGACTTTCCAACTTAAAATCAGCATTTCTGAACTGCTGAAGTCCAGACTGCCATCGACTGTCCATTTGTAACCGATAACTTTACCATTGGAATCAGATGCGCTGCTTAGAAGTATCAGGGTGTCATTACAAAAAACAGAAGTATCATTGGATAGAGAAACGGTTGGACAAAGCGAAATTATATTAATGACTGTCGAATCGGGATCCGAATTCACCCCATCGTCATCGATTCCTTTTACCCGCACAACATGTGTTCCAGACTCGTTTTTATTCCAGATTGCTTTAAAAGAGTCAACTGTATCTGTATACCAGAAATCTCCATTTTTATCTATTGACCACAGATATCGTGCAAGCGAACCATCATTATCAGTTCCTTTTACATGGAATATGACGGTGTCATTGACTATCGCCCGGGCTGGCCCTTCGATTTTCACATGAGGCTTAATAGCCCGTACCCAAACAATGATAGTATCAGGAATATATTTGTCCGATTCAGCTCCCAGCACCACAATATGCTCACCAGTATCAGAAACAGGCCAGGTCAGGTTAATGGTGTTACCACTTATGACCTTTGTTTTTACATTATCTACATTACAGAAAAATCCTCCCCAGGGCTGTGCTGGATAAGAGATGCAGAGAGAAAGAGTATCACCAGGTCCGATTAAAGTATCTCTGTCCGGACTAAAAGAGACACGATGGGTTGGATCACTGATACAACCGGTTAAAGTAAAAAGAGACATCAGGGAGAATAAGAATACGATTTTTAAATAGGTGGTTACATTCATTAAATCATCCTGTTAAAATTCAATTTCCATTAAACCTGAAGTTGATTCACAAAAAAACTCCAAATTAAGTTAAACTATATTCTGAAATCATAAAACTGTAAAAAATTACCTTTAACCTAAATCATTG
>CAYYNL010000315.1:0-2598 GCA_964472925.1 uncultured Fibrobacter sp.
TAAGACCGAAAGGACTGAATGCCTTTATGCACAATAGATTACGTGTTATTCACGTCAATCTATTGCGGTTTTTAGGTTAAATGCAAATACTTATTTGCGTAATTTTCTATTTGCAATAGTGAACTGTTAATAAACGACTGTGATTAAGGCTTAGCAAACACACATTCGTGTCATAAATACAAATTTGTCATGCTGAACCTGCTTATCCTTTTTGTTCTTACCTGAAAATGTACAGAAGAAATACTGGCATAGTAGTTGCACAACAAGTGCAGCGGGCCCGTAGTTGTATGACTGACTAAGTAATGCTAGATATCACTGGAAAGGATGTATAATGACAAAGATATTACCGTTTCTTATAGGAATTTTCTTTACAGCTCTGAATGCTGCAAGCCCAAAGATTGATTTCAATGGATACCTGGATGCAGATGTATGGGCAGATCTTAAAGGCAAATACTATGCAAACAGCGAGCTGGATTTGGGCTTATCTTTGGAATTCAATGACAAAGTTAGTTCTCATGTATATGCCACCGTTAATTCAGCCAATAATGCCAATGTGCCAGGAAGAGTACCTGCTGGTGTCGGAAGTCCTTCTGACAGATGGCTGGATATGAAATTTGACGGATTTGATATCACTTATTCCAGTTCGATTGGTACTTTCTCTGTTGGAGATCTGGTTTATCAGTATGGTAAATTCAATTACTATTATTACAAAAGATTAAGCATGATTACACCGGAAGGTTTCACCAGGGGTATCAGGTACAGTATCGGAAATGATCTTATTAATCAGGAGATTACTGCAGGAGTTTCAGATCTTGGTGAAACGATTGCAGATGTTCAGGGGGTTACTAATCTTAATCTCAAAGAGAAACATTCACTAAGTCTGAGTTATGGTATTCAGAACAATTCCATGCTGAGTTTCGCTACTGGAAGTAAGGCGTTTGTCGGTGCAGAGTATCTTGGTAAATTTGGAGATATACTGACTCTGAAAACCGATTTTGGCTATATTAATTTTCCCGGAGATAAGCGGAAAAATGTATTTACTTTGCTAATAGAGCCATTACTAAGCTACGGTAAATTCACAACTGCAATGACTGCATATACTATGTTTGACCCGGATTCTGCAAACACTGATCTTGCTTCATCACCATTATTTGGAATCAGTGATGAATTTTTCTTTTACATAGAACCAGGGTTTTCTTTTACAGAAAACTTTGCTGTCGGACTTCCTCTGGAAATTCATGGGATGGATCTGGAAAATAAAGATGACAATGCTTTTTGGGCAGTCCCTACTTTTTATATCTATCCAACAGAAAATATACAGTGGTGGGTCTGGGGACAGGTGGTTGTACCTATGACTGAAAGTGTTAAAAAAGATGACCTGCTTTTTGGCATCGGCTCAGAAATTATAGTCAGTTTCTAATAAAACCTGTCATTTTAAGAAGTTAGAAAATAACAATGAAGGCCTGGTCCAAGGCCTTCACTGCATTTAAATAAATCATCATGGTAATTATGTATACAATTAGAAGAGGACTGGACAGAAAAAACTAATTGTTTACAGAAATATACCAGTTCTGTACCGTTGGCGTGTCACTTCATATAGAATTACTGCACTGGCACAGGAGACATTTAAAGAATCTATATTGGATGCCATGGGAATGCGCACTTGGATGTCACATTGGTTCAGGATATCAGGACTGATTCCGACTCCCTCATTTCCCAGAACAATACAACAGTTTTTACATAAATCTACCAAAAAAAGATTTTGGCTTTGAGCCTTGGGATGAGCTGCAATTATTTGAAAATTATGTGAATAGCGTAATTGTGCCAAGGTATCAGCTAGATTTTCTGAGTAGATTACCGGAAGGTTAAACAGAGTGCCCATCGAATTTCGGACTGCTCTTCGTAAAAACGGATCTGTAGATCTTTCACCGACAATTAATGCCTGCACTCCGTTTGCTGCACAGTTTCTAACGATAACACCCGTATTTTCTGCACTTTCAAGCCGGTCCAGTGCTACAAAGATCGCAGGTCCTGTTAAATTAGCCATAATTTGCTTCAGAGACCGAGGCTGTGGAATTATGCCGACCGCCATGATCCCCTGGTGATATTTGAAACCGACAATGGTTTGCAAAAGAGATACTGAGGTGGTGTAGATATTTATCTTTTCCGGTCTTTTTTCAATAACAGGATAATAAAAATCCAATAAGTCAGAAATCATTAAAACGGAGACCACACACAAATCACTTTGAAGGAATCGGTTTACTACTTTGTTACCTTCGACTACAAAAAGTCCTTGATCTCTATGCTGTTGAGGTTTTTTTAATGTGCGATATATTTCTATTTCAGGTGAATCCAGAGAAGAGATTTCTTTTATAAGTTCTATCATAATATTTCCTTAGGTCCTGACCATTCTTTGTAATATAATTGTAGATGGGAACTTATGCTTATGACCCTAATAAAATTATTCTCAGGGAGAATAAAATGCACTTTGAATATTGATCTAAATGTGTGTATAATCTAAAGGTATTATTCAAAAAGAAATGTATTATCCTAAAAACCGCAGTAGGTGACGATGAAGAACCGTAAGATATTGATGCA
>CAYYNL010000316.1:0-2597 GCA_964472925.1 uncultured Fibrobacter sp.
ACTGCTTGAGCCATCGACGGACTCTCTCCATTATGAATTCTTTTGTAGTATCCGGATTCCATCCATTGGGGCCGATCTTTTTTACCCCATTTGCTTTAGGATAATTGTAAGTGGTGTCAAACCATATCCGGTGTAATTGGGTGATGTTATGAATGTCATCAGTGGTAATCATTGAAGGATAGAAGTGAAAGTCAAAAACATCGATAAGGCGAACTCCTGATGAAGCTTGTTCCTGAGCCAGTAATTTAATGAAGTATTCCAGCCATATATATTTCCTGATTGTTCCGTTTTCATAGATTGACAAGGTAGAATTATTCCAGTTATACCACTGCCATTCGTTTGTGGTAACCGGTCCCACCAGTTTGATTTTTGGAAACTTTTTCCGTGCAGATTTGGCAACTGCAATATAGTTGTCAATGAAAGTCTGCCAGGGGACTGAATCTTTCATTACATCATCATGAGTTCCGCACCAGATATCAGGTTCGTTGTCCATATTCCAGTACTGGAACAGTTGATTATCCAATCCAATTCCATCTTCTGCAAACCAGTGATCAAGTATTGCGGTGGTGGATTCTGCAGGCCAGGGCTTAAGATAAAGATTATGATTTCCCTCGGTTAGCAGCTCCGTTCCGTCATCATTGACACTCCCACCACCTGCGAGGTTAAATTCTCTTGGAGGATAAGTGCTCTGGTGTTGTTGGCTCCACTGCCAGTCATTCCAGTTATTCTCATTATTATCGGCGACCCACCCCAGAAGCTGAAAACTGAAAAGTCCACTGACTCCAGGTAGTTTGTTTTGAATTTCCAGTGCGGAAAAATCCCAGTCATGAGAGTATACGTTATTAAACCAGTCCGGATGGGAGGACAATTTGGCTTTCCAGTTATATTTAGTCTGATTGTTTCCTCCACCTAAGCGGATGATTTTCACACCACAGTCTTTATATAGTTTGATAATCGAGTCGCTGGTGGGTTTGGATGGGTCATCAGAGATTCCGTGATTTTTTCCATAGATAAAAGGGCTGATCCGGTGTTTCTGAGCGGAAGCATCTATTTGAATAGTGATGGAAAAGGAAGGATTGTAAAGGGTGAGTAACAGAAGGGTGAATATGAGAAAAAAGGAATTAATGTTCATAAGAACACCTTTCTTAAACTGGCCAGTTTTTTTGTGGATTAGAGGTTTTCAACTCTTTATTCATTTTGCATTAAGATAAGATAATCGTGCAACTTTTGTATAAACTTAGATATTTCCTTTGAAAAAGGAATGAAAATTGCAGAAAAAAGGATGATTGTAAGATATATGTAGTATAGCTGATTTTTTCTGAAAAAGAATCCACAATTTTGGAGTGGTTCAATTTGCGCTATTCAACTAAGACAGCTTTAATTATTATTCTCAATGCGCTCTTACTTCTCGCTCTTTTTATTTTGGACGTTCTCTCTGGCCATCAATTCAGCTTTTTTATATTCTATCTAGTCCCGGTATATGTTGTCACATTATATGTTGGGCTTACAGCAGGCATTGTTTTTTCATTTTTAGCGGCGCTCTCCTGGTTTATTGTTGAATTGCGTTCTTATGAAACCTTACGTATAGATCAAATCATCTTATGGAATTCCTTTAGCCGTTTGATTTTATATCTGCTTTTGGGATTAACTGTAATCTACATAAAGCAGAGTAAGAATCAGCGCGATACTCTTAAAAGGAGAACAGAAGAGCTTCTTGCAGCAAACCGGGACCTTCAAAGTTTCACTTATTCGATTTCGCATGATTTAAGAAATCCTGTTAGCTTAATCATTGGATTCAGTGTGCTGATCAAAGAATCAGGTGAAAATCTCAGTGATGAGCAAAAAGATGCGTTAAATAGAATCATTTCAGAAAGTAAAAGGGTAAAAGAGATCATTAATGATCTTCTCCGTCTGAATAAAATCGGGGCACAGGAGCTTTTTTTCTCCAGAATAAATCTAAGTGAGATTGCACGGGATTCGGTTGAAAGTCTCGGCATTACATATGATTTAACCAGATATAAAATAGAGATTGAGCCCCAAATGATGGCTAATGCCGATGCAGGTTTAATTCGGCTTCTTTTGGATAATCTCATAGGTAATGCCCTGAAATTCTCAGCTAAAACGGATTCTCCCCGAATATGGATAGGTAAGGAGAAAAAAGGGGGCGAAATGGTTTATTTTGTAAAAGATAACGGGGCCGGGTTCGATGTCAGTAAAACTGATCGCATATTTGATCCTTTTGTCCGCTTGCATTCATCAGGAGATTATCCGGGAACCGGCATAGGGTTATCGATAGTAAGACGAATCGTTGAGCGTCACAGGGGCAGGATCTGGGTTTCCACAGAAATTAATAAAGGAACCACATTTTTTTTTACACTTTCTATCAAATAACTTTGACCTGAATCGTACGACTTTTTGACATGGCTCGTTTCGATCCCTTTGTTTATCGGTGCCAGAATTTTTTTTATCATATTACCGGTAAATGTGATCTTTCCGTCCCCCGCAGTAGTCTGCTACAAAGGATAGACAAAACTTCAATGTCGTTTAAACCTAAAAACCGCAGTAGGTGACGATGAAGAACCGTAAGATATTGATGC
>CAYYNL010000317.1:0-2595 GCA_964472925.1 uncultured Fibrobacter sp.
GATAAAGAGAAAAGTGTAGAAAGAATTGATGGTATCGTAGCTATGATAATGGCTCTTGATAGAGCTAAAAGAAATATAGAGACAAAAAGTGTCTATGATGAGCGAGGTCTTTTAACAATTGATTAAAAATAAAAAGGAGATAAATAATATGGAAAATTTAAGAATTTTTGAACATGGAGAATTTGGTGAGGTTAGAACTTTAGTAATTAAAAATGAACCATGGTTTGTTGGAAAAGATGTTTCAGATATTATCGGATATTCTAGGTCTGATAATGCCATAAGAAAGTATGTTGATGATGAAGATAAGCTGATGCACCAAATTGATGCATCAGGTCAAAGTCGTAATATGACACTAATTAATGAATCTGGATTGTATTCATTAACTATGTCTAGCAAATTACAAAGTGCTAAAAAATTTAAAAGATGGGTTACATCAGAAGTTCTACCATCCATCCGAAAATATGGTGGATATTTGACACCTAAAAAACTTGAAGAAGCTTTATTAAGTCCAGACACAATGATTAAATTAGCAACGAATTTAAAAAATGAAATGGAGAAAAATAAGAAATTAGAGCACCAGGTGGTTCATTTAGAACATACAAAAGCTCAGATAAGCAGGAAAAGAGAAGCAACTGTTATGAGCAGGCTTGCACATCTTACAAATAAAATTAATAAAATGACAGATACCGTCAAACGTAATGGTGAATATACTGACAAGGAAGTTGCAGTAAAAGTTGGGATTTATTCAAAAAATGGCAATCCACATTCCCAGTTGGTTAGCAGTTTTTCACGACTATTGAATAATAAAAAACCATATTTAAGGGTTGTTAAAGTCGCATTACCTAATGGTAAATATGTTGATTGTACATATTATAACAATTTATTTGTTGAAAAATTTACTGAATATATTAACAAAATCGAAAGTGACAGATTGTGCTTAAATGGAGTCAATTATAAATTTTATAAATTACTTTATAACTGATGGGAGTGATGTAAAAATTGAAAATACCAATATTATCAAGGATATTTAATCCAAGAGCTAGTCCAAAAAACAGCTTCTGGAGCAGCTTTTTCTTTGGAAGTACTCCAAGTGGAAAAGTTGTAAATGAGAAAACTGCAATGCAGACAAGCTCTGTGTACGCATGTATAAGGGTATTAGCTGAAACAATAGCTTCTCTTCCCCTTCATGTATATAAAAGAACTGAAAATGGCAAAGTTAAAGCAATTGACCATAACCTATATTATTTATTACATGATTGTCCAAATTTAGAGATGACGTCGTTTGTGTTCAGGGAGACCATAATGACCCATCTTTTATTATGGGGAAATTCATATAGCCAGATTATAAGGGATGGAAGAAATAATATTTTATGCCTTTATCCCCTGCTCCCTGACAAAATGCAAGTTGATAGAAATGAAAGGGGTGATATTTATTATATTTACAACAAAGATGGTGTACTTTATAAGCTAAGAAATGATGAAGTTTTACATATTCCAGGATTAGGTTTTGATGGGATTTTGGGCTACTCACCTATTGCAATGGCAAAGTCAGCTGTTGGTATGTCATTAGCTGCTGAAGAATATGGAAGTCGATTCTTTGCAAATGATGCAAGACCAAGTTTAGTTTTACAACATCCTGGAGTAGTTAAAGACCCATCAAAACTTAGAGAAAGCTGGAATAGTGTATATCAAGGAAGTGGTAATGCCTTTAAAACAGCAATCCTTGAGGAAGGCATGACAGTACAAACACTAAGTATACCACCTGGTGATGCACAGTTTTTAGAAACAAGGAAGTTCCAGATCGAGGAGATATGTAGAATATTTAGAGTGCCTCCTCACCTTATCGCTGATTTAGAGCGTGCTACGTTCAGTAACATTGAGCATCAGAGCATAAGTTTTATTGATAATACTATTGTTCCATGGGTTTCAAGAATTGAGCAATCAATGCAAAAGGCTTTAATTAGCAAAAGCGAAAGGAGTACATATTTTATAAAATTTAATCTTACAGCAAGATTAAGAGGTGATGCTGCTTCAAGAGCTGCGTTTTATCAAATAATGAGACAGAATGGAGTGATGAGTGCTAATGACATAAGAATGCTAGAAGAGATGAATCTTATACCAGATGATTTAGGTGGTAACAAATATTTGGTTAATGGAAATTTCGTTGATATGGCCGAAGCTGGTTTTTGGACAGAAAAATACAAGAAAGGAGAATCTAATGAGTAAGAAATTTTGGAACTTTGTTAATAATGAAAATGGAAGGACATTATATTTTGATGGATATATCTCATCTGAAAGCTGGTATGGCGATGAAATTACACCAAAACAATTTAAAGCAGAACTGACAGAATTTGAAGGTGATGTTACTGTCTGGTTAAACTCGCCGGGTGGGTGTGTTTTTGCTGCTGCAAGCATTTATAACATGTTAAAGGAATACAAAGGAAAAGTTACTGTTAAAATTGACGGTCTTGCTGCCTCTGCTGCTTCTGTAATTGCAATGGCAGGCGATGAAATATTAATGTCTCCTGTTTCATTAATGATGGTGCATAACCCTGCCACTTTAATATTTGGAGAAGTTACAGATTTACAAAGTGG
>CAYYNL010000318.1:0-2583 GCA_964472925.1 uncultured Fibrobacter sp.
GCTTTAACCAGAAGGATATTTGATGAATGGTAATATTTTGAAATATCGAAATTATGTATTCCAGCAGTAGCATTCATTTTCATTTGCTGCCCAAGAAGACTGCCATTCAGATTAAAAATCTGGATCTTCATTGGTACTGATTCGCTGATACTGAACTGCAACACATTGTTTTTAAAAGAAATGTTATTTGCCTGGGGTAAAAAAGCAGGAACTTTTTTAGTGGAAGTACCAATAAAAGCAAATTTACCGTCCGCATCGGTTGTATCCGATATTCCTATCCGCATAAGAGTTACGATTGCACCAGCGATTGGTTCTCCGCTGGATTTGGAGACTACCCCTTGCAGGTTATACGTTTGAGCGTTAACTGATAGAATCAGCAGACCGATTAAGATCACAGACAATTTTTTTATCATAATTACCCCTTTATTTGTTTATTTGGTGTTTTCATTTTATATCACCTTAATATAAGAAAAATCTTATTAAACTTTTTAAATATTTTATGAAAAGTTCCAACAAGTTTTGCAATTAAAACCAATAAAAATTGATTCTGGAAATAATTTCTCCGTTTTTCAGCGCTAATTTTTTCCAATTTCTTGTTTCGATACAGTACTACTATCAATTTTGATAGTCTCTCCTATTGATGCGATCAGATAATTTTCATAAAACTTTTAGTGGGTTGTATTAGGTTTTGTCCAACCGTTAACAAGACCAAAATTCATTAGTAATAGTTTATTTCCCAAATCAAAAGCACTTTAAACCATGAATGTTAAGCTGAACCGATCAGCGTAAGATGACACTAAAAAATTGTTTCAAATTAGTTTTCGTTTATTTTATTGAATATATACAGATGAACTTTTAAAACTTAAAGGAGAGGAAACATGAGATCTTTTCATCTTATGGTAAATTTTAGATGGATCACTATTATCGCATTGGCATTTGCTTTTCTGAACCCAATAAAAGTTAGCGCTCAGGATGATAATGAGGATGAAATTACCTTTCCCTATGTGATCAATAACGAAAACACCAGCGGACCGATGCCAAACGGATATCACTACGAAATGTGGAAGCAGAAGCCCGGAACTGTAAAAATGACGGTGCCTAACGATGAAGCCAAGTTTGATGTGGAATGGAGTGGTATCCAGAATTTTGTAGCCCGCGTTGGTCTTAAATACGACGAAACACAAACCCATCAGGAAATCGGAACTTTCACCGCTGAAGTGGAGTTCCAGAAAGGTCAAATACAGAACGGGCTTGCATATTTCGGTATATACGGATGGACGGTCGACCCTTTGGTTGAGTTTTATGTGATGGAAGACTGGAAAGATTGGAAGCCCAGTGCAGGAGACGGAATGCATACGTCCAAAGGTAAATTTACGGTTGATGGTTCAGAGTATGAAGTGCTGACACGGCAAATGAAAGGTCAGCCATCCATTAAAGGCGATGCTGAAGACTTTCCACAGGTCTTCAGCATCCGAAAGAACACCCGCGCGGCGGGTTCAATCTCCATTTCCGAGCATTTTAAAAAGTGGGAGAGCATGGGAATTGCGCTTGGAAAAATGTATGAAGTAAAAATCAAGGTAGAATCATACAGCAGCAATAGCAACGGATCCGGTTCCTGCAGAGTCACAAAAGGAAAAATCATGGTAGATGGACAGATTCCAACCTCAATAAAGCCATTTTTTAGTGATTTTTCAGGTGGACAACGAAATTTCACTGGTTTATCCTCTACCAAAGGCACTTACACACTCATTTCATTAACCGGACAAAAGATCAGTTCTATTTCATCCGACCTTTCACAACCGCCTGTTTTTTCAATAAACAATGTTACGCCAGGCATTTATTTATTACAATCAAAGGTGAATGGAGTCACATTGCAGACACGACAGTGGGTGGTTAAATAAATAATAATGTTAGTCATTAACCCAGGCAAAACAGCCTGGGTTCAGGTTTCATTAATACAAAGATTTAGGGCTTCAGAAGAGGTTTGTCAAGATTCATCTAAAATACAGAATTGGATTTTAAGCCAGTTCAATTTCTCCACGCCAGATTCCGACCTTCGTAAAAAACAAAAGGTTTTGAAACTATTATCTGAAAACAGAAGCGCAGTATTCATTCAATTTTTCTGCGCTCCTGATTACATTATTGCAATACCAAAATTCTACACAGGAACAGCAATAAGGAAATTTCAAAATTCGAAACAGGACAGAGACCTCCATTACTGTTTTTTCCTGGTTTGGAATTTTTATAAATAGTTATTGGGATTTATTTAGGATTTGATTTTTGTGATTTGGTTCTTTAGTTTTTGAATTTCTGAATGTTATCTACCAGCGTCCATTTATGGCTTTCAGGAAACCATTGACAAAACCCGTGGAGCCAGATATTCGTAAAGGCACTATCGTACCTTCTTTACCGCTCAATCAAGAATACTGCCTGTGAGCGGTGGCAGTAGGAGAGAGGGCAGCTATGAACCTCCGAAATCACTATTCCAAATTACCTATTACGCATCTTTGAGATTCGTCATCGCATCTTTGAGTCTCGTCATTGCATCTTTGAGAGGCGTCGTCGCATCTTTGAGACGCGTCG
>CAYYNL010000319.1:0-2574 GCA_964472925.1 uncultured Fibrobacter sp.
CCTGTTAAAATGCAATTACCATTAAACCTGAAGTTGATTCACAAAAAAACTCCGAATTAAGTTAAACTATATTCTGAAATCATAAAACTGTAAAAAATTCAGCCTTTAACCTAAATCATGAATTCAAGTTTAATAATAAATTAGCACGCTACCTTTCTGAAAAACTTCCGTATGCAAATTAACCAAATCATTTAAATATATAATATTATAATAAATAGAAAAATGAATGAATTATTTCAGCATCATGATTTTTTCTGAACAGAAAAATAAATTTACTTTGGGATGCAACACTGTTATCATTATAGTGTATTAGGTGAAGTTGTTTCTTTCCGCTATGGCTTAAAAAATCTCCTGTTAAGGTTTAAACTATAAGGAACTCAAATTATATGATACAACATTGGGATATCCTGGATGAAAACGGGAAAAAAACCGGTAGAACAGTCCCTGCTGAAGCCAAACTGAATAAAGACGAATATCATCAGGCAGTACATGTATGGATTTCTGATCAAAATGGGGATATTCTGATTCAAAAAAGAACGACCAATGCTTTATGGAGTATAGTAACTGAAGCAGCTATTCATGATGAAAGCAGTTTAGGTGCAGCAACCCGAAACATTGCTAAAGAACTTGGATTACTGATAGATATCGGGATGTTTCGCAAAATAGCACAAACAAAAAGCAGTAATGAATTTATCGATATCTGGTCTGCAAGTGGATCACGAGAAGATTTTTTTCCAATAATTCTGTGCAGTGAAATCCTCGATGTATGCTGGGCAAGCTGGAATGCTCTCAAAGAAATGGCAAAACGGAATGAATTTGTAAAATACGATTATTTATACTTAATTGCCGATTACTTTTCAGGAATGCCGGCAGGAGTAACAGGTGGATCGTACCTCCAGACATGATAACTGAATAATATCTAATTGATGATTAAGTAATATTCATATCATTAATTTCAATGGCAGTGCCTTATTACTTATTTATAATAAAGATCAGCTATTATATAGTATCTCTTTCGCCTCAGCGATAATCTTTCCCAAAGGAAGAGAATTAGGACAGCGACTCTCACAGATTCCACAGGCAATACATTTATCTAACCGTAACCCCTCCTCCCACTGCTTTTCCTGAAATGCCTTTATTGCATCTTTGATTCCCAGGTATTTATAAGCATTCAGATAAGAGAGGCTGGCACCGATATTTATCCCCTGAGGACAAGGCGCACAATATCCGCAGGAGGTACAACGGGGTTCTTTTGTGTTTATCATAGAATCAACCTCCTGCAGAATCGTCTCGGCATTCCCACCATTAGCAGGTGTGGTCTTCTGAATCCAACTGGCATAATTAACTTCCTCTACAGATCTGAAACCTATTAAAATATGCACATCGGGCAAGGACATCAGATAACGAAGCGACAGTTCTTTCAATCTTTCGTTGGAAGCCAGAAATCCACCAGCCAAAGGGTTCATGGCAATTACCCTTATACCATTTTTTCTGCAGAATTCCAATACCCCCAGCCTGGTTCTGTTTATAACATTAAGTGGAATAGTCACAGTCCCAAATTTACCGCTCTTTAAAAACTCAATTATAGTGGCTGTCTCAGCGTGAGTGGTTATGCCCAGATTCTTCCATTTTTCTCTCATGCTTACAAGGCCATCATACCACCCATCAGGTTTAAACGCCTCATTAAACTGCTCCATAGTATGAGTAGTCCAGAGATGATAATAATCAAAATCGTTTAATCTTTGCCTTTTCAAAGATTGATTGAATACCTGAATAAACTGTTTTTTTGTGCGTACACCAAATCCCTGATCAGGATTAAATGTTCCCAATTGCAAACCGCCGTTACCAGGAGAACATTTGGCCGAAACCATAACTCTGTTTCTGTAGTCTTTGTAATTGATTGCTTCTCCAACCCAGGATTCAGAATTTTCGTTTTCACTTTTATAGCAATAAGTTGGTGAGGTATCGATATAATTAAAACCGGAATCGATGGCAGCACGAATGGTAGAAATGGCTGTAGAACGATCTCTGAAACGCATGGATCCAATAATGATTTTGCTCATCTGCATAAATTCTGCAAGCTCCCATCTTAAAAGTTATTTAAAAACTAAAAATAGTTTTGTGTTAGTATCAACAATCATAATGGTCTGGGCAAAAACAAAATTTCTGCTGCCCGAAGGCGTTATGCCCAGGAATTTTATGGATTTGAATCAGAGAAGAAGCGATTATCTTCGATATGAGCGGTTTTTAGGTTTAATGGCTTGATTTTGTTTTTTAAGGTGATCTTAACCTTGGGAATAGCCGATACCATACGCTTGAAAAAACCTGCTTATAATAGCAGGTTTTTATTGTGCGAAATCTTGTCAAATCAGTACATCATTTTTTAACCGGATCAAGAACTCGTCCCATAAACAGAATTGCTCCGGTCATGGTATCCCTTATAAAGAAGATAAAAGGACGATCTGCCACAAATTGCGGTGGAGGTGGAGCCGGAATTGAAACCTCGGCCAAGATCACCGCTGTGGCAGCTGCTGCTTCAGTTCCACTTTCATCTACTTTAATAAATGCCTTATG
>CAYYNL010000320.1:0-2552 GCA_964472925.1 uncultured Fibrobacter sp.
GACTTCAATCCTTTCTGCATCAATATCTTAAGGTTCTTCATCGACACCTACTGCGGTTTTTAGGTTAAAAACAATCCCATCGAAAATCTAAAGAAAAAGTAAGGAAAAAAACATTCCCGAATATTATAGTAAATGATAAAAATTATGGAATTACGATATTACAAAAAATGGTAAAATGGAAAAAAAAGATCTTTTCAAATTGATAGAAGCAATAAAAAAGAAAATAGGGAAGGAACTATTATCTGATGAGGAGTTGTTGCTTCTTACTGCATATGAGATTTCCCGTACTTATACATATGAAGAAAAAAAGAATCAGCTGTAAAAAGGTCTTATGAAAAAAATAATCGTTATACTTCCAAACAACCTGGGAGACGTAATAATGACTCTTCCGGTATTGGAAGCACTGAAAAAGAAACATAATGATCACCTGATATCTTTTTTTGTAGAAGATGGTTTTGAAGGTGGTCTGATAAACTATAAATTCTGTGATAATATAATCAGATTTAAAAGAAAAGAAATCCGCGATTTGATAAAATCGGGGTCATGGGAAAATGGAATCGAAATCTTAAAAGAATTGGTTCAGACTTTAAAATGTGAAAATTTTGAGCAGGTTATTAACCTGAGTCAGATAGGGTATGTTTCTTATTTTGTATCTCTTCTTAAAGGGAAAAAACTTTTCGGACAAAATTTTCTTCCCCAAGGCAATCATAGTATAAGGGATAGCTGGTCAGCATATCTTTACGCAATACCATTTGGCAGATATTACAATTCATTTCATGTAACTGATATATACAAAAGAATCGCAGATGTTTCAAATATTCCTTCCAATGCCGGCATTAACATAGGAGAAAAAGAAAAACAGCTGATAGGAAAATATATAGAATCAAAAAGAAAAAACAACGGATCACCTATAGCCATATTTCAACCTGGAGCGGCGTATGATTCCAAAAGATGGCCTGTTGAACATTTTATATCGCTGGGAAGAAGAATAATTGAAGATGGCTTTACTATATTTATTACTGGTGATACTGCTGAAAGAAACCTTGCAGAAGAAATAAAAAACGAATTAGGTGAAAATTGCGTAATAACCTCAGGAGAATTGTCTTTTAGAGAAAGTATTGTATTAATCAGTTTTTCAGAATTTTGTGTTACATCTGATACTGCAGTTATGCATGCGGCTGCATCGCTGTCAAAGAGAATTTTTGCACTGTTTGGCCCTACAAATCCAGTTGAGACTGGTCCTTACGCCTCAGGAAACTTCATATTTTCAGGGCGATGTAATAAACGTCCCTGTTTCTGTATTACATGTAAGAGCAAAATGTGCATGGAATCGATCTCTCCAAAGACAATATATTCATATATTAAAGGTAAACCTGATGCTGATCCTTCATGTGATATTTATCAGACAACGTTTAAAGATGGAGTGTATAGTCTATCGACAATTGTTGAAAAAGGGCTGCCCTATTACTCCAAAACCGGTGCCGTAATAACACGCAAGAGTCTGGAGGTGGAAATTTCTGTTGATACGCTATCTGAAGAATATAGGGAGTTTTATGAAAGTTCAACCTGCTTTATAAGATCTGTCCTGAAAATGAAAGAACATCTTTATTCCTATATTGCAAGAAACTCCAGCACTGAGATTCAACAGTTCGAATCTGTTAAAAAAAATCTTTCTACCAGCGGGGGAATAAATGAGTTCTGGAATGCAATTTTGAATATCAGACTGAACAGCGTGCCGCTTTTGAACCCTTTGAATGCCATCAGGGAAAGTATTACTGCCTGCGACAGTACCATAACCCAAATCGAAACTGCCTTGTCAAAATGAAATGCAGAGTATGTAGTAACAAGTCAATAGTAACTATAGGGCAGAATAGATACCGTAAATTCTGCTATTGTGATAAGTGTGGACTGGTTTTTGTGCCTGAACAGTACTGGATAAGTGTTGAAGAAGAGAAAAAAAGATACAGGCAACACAATAATACTCCCGAAAATGAAGGATATGTAAAATTTCTGGAACAGATTGTTGATGTTGTTTATAATATAAAAAACCATTCATCTTCGCCACGTTTACTTGATTTTGGTAGCGGTGAATCTGCGGTATTGACCAACCTCCTTACAGAAAATGGGTTTGACTGTACTGCATACGACCCATTGTTTGATATCAATATTGATGACGAAGGCTCTCCTTATGATATTATTATTTTATGTGAAGTAATTGAACATCTCAGGGACATAGAAGGTGAGATGGAGAAGATTAAAAAACTCCTTAAAAAAGATGGTGTCCTGATAATAAGAACCCGCCTGTATCCATCGGCAGGAAATATAGAAAACTGGTGGTATGCACAGGATAAGACTCACATAAATTTCTTTGCCCTCCGCACAATGGAGAAAATTGCCAGAATGATAAACCGAATAAAGGTTCTGCCAAAAGCTGAAGATATCTTTGTTGTTGAATAAAATTCAGAAGTGTCCGGTTAATTTAACAAACATAAGATTACATAAGAAACAGGGCACGCAAATAAATTCCAAATCACAAGCACCAAATCTTAAAC
>CAYYNL010000321.1:0-2546 GCA_964472925.1 uncultured Fibrobacter sp.
TGTTTATTCCGGAATAATTGACCCCTCATTCCAGGTTATTGACCCCCCTTTGCCGGAGGCCACAACCCCGAAGGGCGATCGTTGTTAAGTATGCAATGAACGATTAATCTGCTAAAATTATATTTTTTTCTTCTTTCTCATCGATTCGCCAGATAATTCGATTCTGTGAGATGTATGAACCAGCCTGTCAAGTATTGCATCCGCAACCGTGCTTTCACCAATAACATCATACCATTTTTCAACAGGCAGTTGTGAAGCAATGATTGTTGAGCTATTCTGATGACGGTCTTCGATAATCTCAAGAAGCATCATTCTTGACATATCATCCAGGGGCTGCATACCAAAGTCATCAATGATCAGCAGATCCTGTTTTTCAAGTCGCTTTGTCTGTCTGATGTACGACTCATCCGCTTTGGACATTCTCAGCATAGCAAAGAGCTTTTGGGCTATAAAATAATTGACCTTATAACCAAGCTGGCACGCAAGATGACCAAGGGCAGAAGCAATATAACTCTTGCCAACGCCAGTCAGCCCTGTGATAAGGATATTTTCACCATGCTTAAGGAAGCTACCGTCGGCAAAACGAAGCAGTTGTGTTTTGTCAAGGCCCCTTGGGGTGAAAAAGTCTATCTCTTCCATCGAAGCTCTTATACGGAACTTTGCATTTTGTAATCTGCGGTTTGCCTTTGAGTTTTCTCTTTCATCCCATTCGGCCTGCAGGAGCAGGTTTAATAGTTCATCATTACCGATTGAGTGAAGGTTCTTTGTAGATACAACACCCTCATATGCAGCTCTCATTCCGGGGAGCCTGAGTTTTTGCATCAGTTGCTGGATTTCATGTGTCATTGGCATTAAAGTTTTAATAGGTTATTTGTAATAGTTTGCACCTCGGATATTCTCATGAAGTGGCATTGTTGTTTGTTTTGCTTTAGTTTCAACCCGGTCCAGCCGGTTATTTATAATCTGGCTGATAACTTTGTAATTGTACACTCCGAAGATTGACGCTCTCTGGCAGGCAGCAATCAGGCGATCTTTGCCTGCTTTCTTTTCAAAGGATAGTATCCCTGCACAACTTCGGTATGTTTGCTCAGGATATGATTTGTTTTCAAGGACTTTCGTGATATATGATTCGACATCAGGATGAATATGGCCAGCCCAATCAATGAACTTAGAGGGATTCCATTCACTTACAAACTGATGGCTTGATGGAAGATGGTCTTTTACTGTTGTGTATTTGTACGGAACCTTGTCTCGAAGGTGATAGGCGATACGTTCTCCTCCCAGATAAACAGCAACATATGTCGCAGTATAAACAAGCTTTACTTTTTGTCCTATATGGTGGTATGGCACACTATAATAATGCCTGTCCCGGTGTAATTGAACATGGCAGTTTTTCATTACCTTAACCTGAAGGTATTCCTTGAGTTCCCAGTAATCATGAGGAAGGGGACGAAGATGTTCTTTCTCTTCACTCTCAAAAAGGAGATTCCGGCTTTCCTGTCTACCCTGAAGTGGAACATTGTTATGCTTCTCAAGATACTCGGCAATAGCATCATTAAGCTTATCCAGGTTTGTAAATACCTGGTTGCGAAGCGGAGCATAGATCCTTGTATAAACTATCTGCACCATTCTTTCAACCCATGCCTTATCTCGTGGCTTCAGAGAACGGGTAGGAAGTACAGCAATGTCATAATGGTTGCCAAGGTCAAGGAGATCCCTGTTTATCTCGGCTTCATAGAGGTTGGCTTTGTCGACTCCGGATTTTAGATTATCCGGAACCAGAACCCTGGGAACACCTCCAAAGTAGTTTAATGCTCTTACAATGCAGGATAAAAAATCTTCCTTCCTCTGGCTCTCACAAGCTCTGACATATGTTTTACCGCTATAGCCAAGAACAGCAACAAAGACTTCAACCTCTTTTATCTCGCCGGTATATGGATCAGCAATGGACATTTTTGACCCGGCAAAATCAATATAAAGCTTGTCCCCTGGTTGTTGCTCAATATGAAGTGATATATCCTTACGGTCAAGATATTGCTTTAAATGCTCGCAAAACTGGCTGTAACTGTAACCGTCGGGATACCTCGACCGATACTCGCCCCATAAAATCTGTCTTGTTACACCCGTGCGGGGAAGTTCACTCCGGCAATAAGGGAAGAAAGAATACAGATCTTCCTTGCGGGATTCGCCGGGACTATCTCCATCCTTGTCCTCTGATACATCAAGATAGCTCTTTACGGTGTTCCTGGATAAACCCAACTCCCTCGCTATCGTCTTTTTACCGTAACCAAGACTTTGTAAAATGCCGATCTGTTTCTTTACATCCATTTCTATTGTCCTTCTTGCCATCGCATATTTTTTCCTGCAAAGAAAAAAACTCAACGATCAAGGGGGTCAATTTGCCGGAATGTCAGACAGCATTTTTCCGCAGGTGGGGTCAATATGCCGGAATGTCAGGCAAAAACGCCTTAGCCAGAGGGGTCAATTGTCCGGAATGGGGGGTCAATTAAATCGGAACAGGGGGTCAATTAATTTCGGAATATACA
>CAYYNL010000322.1:0-2528 GCA_964472925.1 uncultured Fibrobacter sp.
TAATTAGATAACAATAATTTATCAGTAAACAGTAGTTTTCCTGAAGAAGCTTTAACTCTCAAGAGTAACAGGTTGTTAAGCATTTTTTGGGAACTGAAGGTTCTAATGTTCAAACCTGGATGTAGCTTTTGTTGCATCAGCTTTGAGTACAGTCTTCCCTGACAATCAAAAAGTTCTACACTCACTACATCTGCTCTTGAAGTAAAAAGAGAAATTGAAAATGTCTTATTCAAACGGTTAGTATTGACAGCTACCTTAAAATCAGGTCTGCTGATTCGATTTTTCATGGGGATAATGGCTGTATTATGTGTTCCTGGTGAAGGATTTTCCGCTTTCCAGTTCGCTGGATCATTTCCATATTCATTTTTTCTTATTCTATTGAGGGATTTACCCATTCCATCAGCCTCCGCGGGCCAGGGGGCACTTGTACCATAGGCAACCCAATCGATTAACATATAAGGGAATACCTGAGTCATGTCCTCCTTATAATAAGAAGGGCGGGCCTTCTCCAGCTTAATGGCTTCTCCATTCCCCTGAAGAGTACCCGTATAGGGAAAAACCGGGATGTTGCTATCCATTGAATATTTCTGCCGAAAAGCATCAACAGAAACCGTATCGTCAATAAGTACAATGATCTGTCCAGGATTTATTACGGTATTTAATGGGAAACTGAAACCTATTCCACTAACTTTCCATGTATTGTTTGGTTCATCTTTATCATACAGTTTAACGGTATCATCGCTTATATTCTGTAATTCTATAAACTCTACTCCATCGGTTGCATTGTACATAATTTCTGTTATAACCACCTTCCCAGAATATGGTTTACTGTTAGGAGCTCCAGGAGTAACAGCATCCAATGGAACAAAATGAGTCTCGCCCACGCTATTGGTATAACGACCAAAAGAGATGTTATTTGTAACTTCCCCAAATGAGTAACCATGGTTATAACCGGTCAGATTTCCTTCTGCATCGGCTTCAAAGATGAAAACTTCCTCACCATGTGCATCAAATTTAAACCCATTGTCTCCAGCACTAAATTCATTTTCCCTAACAACAAGGTATCCACCCGCAGGAATTTTCGTATTTGCAGGAAATTTATATTTTGTTGGTTTCTTGGAATTATCTGTAAGATACCAGCCACTAATGTCTACTTCAGAGTTAGTGGAATTATAAAGCTCAACAAATTCTTCCTGAGTTGAATCGGTATTTGCCAGCACCTCATTAACCAGCACTTTTGGAGAACTCACCTCTGGATCATCTGCTCCGGGTGAACCATGAATCTTTGCAGATGCCCGCCAGGTAGAGTAAACATTAGGATCACCAGCTCTGTCAGGCTTAGCCGCAACCAACGAATTACCAGCACCATCAGGCTCTACCGGCCAAGGACTGGTCTCTTTATAATTTACCTCATCAACCTCTACACCTGCAGCATCACATAAAGTGATCTTTTCACCCGAGTTTTTTAAATTTCCACTTTCAAAAATACCATCAGGTTTGAAACCATAACGGCTCTCAAAACCAGCCTCATCAAAAGCGATCACTTTAAATTTGCCGGCTTCAATAGTGGTCCCAGCCGGAAATGTGTATGTAAATCCATTGGAAAAAAAATAACCACTCAAATCGACAGTCTCTGTCCCTGTGTTTTTTATCTCCAAAAACTCCCCAAAATCCCCATCAAGTGTAGTCCCGTCTGAAAATACGACATCCAGTGGATGATAATGGATTTCTGTAATGACTATTGCTGCATTTGCATATAGAAAAAACGCAGAAATATAGAAAATGGTTAGGATTTTAGCGCATAAACGATTCATTTTAATGCTCCTTATTTTATATATATTTATACATTAGCTCTGTATTAGTTTTTCTAATTTTTAATATTCAAAATTCAAAAGGATTTGTTGCTAAAGTTTTTTAAATAGTTCAAAAAATATTTATTACAAAGCTGCAAAAATGGGTATTATTTCCTGATTGCAATAATTCTCTATTACATTAATTCACCTCCCTTTTGCCCTTATTTGCAATTTATCTGACTACCAAGCGGATATTTTTCTTTAAAAAATAGCAGGCCTATAAGACTATTTAATTGGCCGTAACGTTTTCCCCTTCCGACCTATCACTTGGCTATATCTTCCAATTATAGTATATTGATCAGTTCTGACATCAAAATTGATAAAAAAAACGGAGATCATGATGAAATCGCATCTGTTTTTTCCTGTCATTTTGCTTTCATTGTGCGTTACTCCTTTTGCTTTAGACCAAATCACAACCGATGCTTCGGGTGTTGGAAAAACCAAAGAAGAAGCACTACTTGATGCCAAAAAAAACGCAACCAGAGATGTCATTAAATCTTTATTAAGCACTCAGACAGAAATAGACAGCTTTACCGAAAAAGAAAACGACTTATTCACCAAAATTATAGGAAATCTTAAAAACTGGACTCTTCTTTCAGAATCAAAAGACTCTGACAGTCTTTTTAAAATAAAAATAAGGGCAAACTTTCCCAAAAAAATGGTTAAAAAAGAGCT
>CAYYNL010000323.1:0-2496 GCA_964472925.1 uncultured Fibrobacter sp.
AACCCCTATTTTTGTAAAGGGTTATCCCTTTCCACGTTTTAGTGTGGTGATACCATTTTCTTTAATGTCTCTTGATAATTCAATTTAAGCTGATCAAATCGATCCGTTGGTTTCCCATCATCATCAATAACTCCAAGGAATCGTAATGCGTAAATTGATTCAGTTTCACGGCCTTTTGCCATTTCCAACATTTTTAGCAACTTGGCGTCTACACACATAGGTCGCCAATCAGGCTCCTTCAAAAAGGACATAAATTCTTTCAAACCAACTAATCTTGCAGAGGGGTATTTTGTAATTCTATTTTCATCGGTCGTATTAGATTTAGAGATCATTCCTGTATCTCCTTCCATAATTAATCAGACGTTACTCTTACTATGCAGAGAGTTTGTTCTTTTCTAAATTATTATCAGTTAATTTGTATCCAGCTTCTTCTAACCGCCGGAGCAAAAGAGAAACGAGAGAAAGGTGATCTAAACATTTATCAGGTGATAACTGCTCTTTGAAATGATATTGAGGTTTTGGGGAAACTGATAATTCTTTTTGACCTATCCTATCCCATCCTCCTAGCCGCAGCACATGTATCACAAATTGGGCCGCATTATTTGCCGCAAGTGTTTGTGAATCGCTATTTTTATTGCCATCCGCCCAATCGCATATCGACTTTACAAGTATCCACTCTACATCCAAATGGCGTGCAGCAGCATATAGACCTGCACCTTCCATTTCCCCGCCAATTGCCTCTTGTTCATTTTGAAGTAAAAAATTGCGGAAGTCAGGGTCATTAATTAACTTTTCACCAGATAGAACAAGCCCAAAATGAACTTGAGCGCCTTGCCAGTCGTGATCCCCACTACGGAATCGATCTAACAATCCTATTGAAGCCGTGGCGCGGTCACCACGAAGTATATGTCCTTTGTGAAGATCAACTTTTTCAGGTTCATAATATTCGAGTTGCCTAGCGACCAGGATATCACCTATTTTCTGCTTATCAGGTTGCATACCAAAAGCTATTCCGCACATAATCACAGCTTGGGGTTTCAAATCATCAATGGCCTGGATCACAGTTGTTAAAGCACCGCCCGGCGTAACACTTCCCATTTCAGACTGCACCATATATACTTTCACTTCGCCATGAACACCTAAGTCATAGTAGGTTTTATTCCTTATTCTATGGCGAATCCAGTCATTTCCTGATGCTTCAGCAAATACTTTACGAACTGCTTGCGTTTCTACCTTGGTGACTGTAACAATCAAAATACTATCATCTGATCCTAAACGGTTTAAATTGTGAGGCAACGTATACCCTGGTACAGAGGATATATTTGGTGAGATACTTGGAACCACCAACATTGCACCGGTAAAGAGATATTGATACCCCGTCTGTTCATCTTTCTCATGCTCATTTGAGAGACCAGTTAATATTATGTGAGGTGCCTCTTGCGAAAATACCTGTACCATTAATTCCACGCCACTCTTCTGCACGCATGAGATACGCCGGATTTCCTCATCCAGGCATTTGTATGCCTCATATGCCGCTTGAGTGTAAGAGCTATTGTCAAACAGTTTTCTAACAACATTTGCTAATTTTGGGTGAATATTCCGCTCATCAAACGGGTGCAGTCCACCCATGGGAGTGGGAATCGCGCTAGTATATAGACTACTCTTTCTTGTGATCTTCTCAAAACGGCCAAATAAATTACTCATTCAGTAGATTCTCACGAATACTTTTGAAGATCCGATCATAGGTTTCTTGGTCGCCATCAGTAGGAAGATTTATTTCGATGCGGACGGTAAGGCCAAAATCCCGTTTCATTTTTTCATCAGTCGCTGAATGGCCATTTTGAGATACTGTATTTTCTTGCAGTTTTTCTTTTGCGGGGACTTCCACCTTCCTTTTTGCGGGTGTTCGTGGTTTGGGATTTGTTACCTTTACTTCAGGAATATCACCGTGCCCTGCTATAGCCGCTAAAGCTTGAAAAGTTTGTGCCTGTTTTTTGCCTACTATGTCAGTTGATCCGTCTGCTCTTCTAAAGAAACCTATAAGAGCATCTTGGCTTAAAGTCCACGCTTCGTCTTGGTATAGTTCAAATAATTCACCATAAGAAGCAGAGACTTGTTTACCAAATTCCTCAGCAAAGGATTTATCATCATGTATCGTAAATATTTTTACTGCGACATCTGTCCTGTTACCTTCTGGATCTAGGAATCCTAAAAATTTTAGGACGTTTAAAGGCCTACTTTCATTATTGGGTGCTATCCCAAGCTTTTTTAATGTGTCTGAAGTCACGGATTGGGGGAAAGATTTACGGAATTGATTAACTATTTGATTTATAGGCCCCTGGGAAGGCGTGTATGGATGCTTATCCGCCATGATTTACCCCTTTATAAACCTTATTTTTACTTGGTTATAAAGATTATATGACTTTTCTTACTCAAAATTCGTATCTACTCGCGCCGAGTGGCGGAGCGAGAAGCAGTCTGGTAAGATAGGGACAG
>CAYYNL010000324.1:0-2476 GCA_964472925.1 uncultured Fibrobacter sp.
AATATAAGAAAACTCCCAATATTTTTGAATATTATGACTATCGCTTATTTCTCAGGGATCTGGTGGAATACGAGAAGAACCGTAATCCTGTATTCTCTAACCGCTATATTGTTCAAAGAGCTGGGTTCAAATCTCCCACAGCCCTGAAACATGTTATCGATGGCAAAAGAAACCTTAGCCTTGAATCAGCCAATAAATTTGCTTCGGCATTGAAAATAGAGGGGAATAAAAGACATTATTTTCTTACTCTGGTGCTGTTTAACCAGACCGATTCATTGTCGGAGAGAGAGAAATATCTTAAGGAGTTAGTGGAACTTAAGCGTTCAGAAAATCCCTCTTTACTGGGTGAAGAAAAATATGATGTTTTGTCAAAATGGTATCATTTGGCTATCCGTGAAATAGTGGATCTTCCGGATTTTAAAAATTCTGTTAAATGGATTTCCAGGATACTTTCCCCTCAGATTACCATGCAGGATGTGGCAGATTCTTTGGATCTGCTTAAAAAACTTGGCTTAATTCAAAAAAAAGAGGGCCGTTATCAGCAGAATGAAAACACACTGGAAACAGATGAACGGGTTCAGTCGGTAAAAGTCGCTGAGTATCATCGTCAGATGATTCAGCTTGGTGCAGAATCTATCACCCGTTTCCCAGGTAATGAACGGGATATCTCAGGAACGACACTGAGAATTTCACGTGAGGATGTACAGAATGTGAAAGTTCTGTTGAGGGAATTTCGCAAGAAGCTTTTAAACCTGGCAGTTAATAGTGCTAATGCAGATCAGATTTATCAGTTGAACTTTCAGTTCTTTCCTCTGGTGATTCCAGATCGGAAAGCACGCAATATTGAGCGGGAGGAGATGTGAAACGTTTCATTAAAATTCTTGGCGGTATCATTCTTCCCTTATTTATTAATTGCGGAATTAACACTGCTGATGGCGGAGGGGTCATAGTAAATAATCCATCGATTACCGGTTATGTCAGATTCCCTGAAGGGAATAATGCTTATGGTGCAATGGCCATGATTGGCCGCCAGGGGGTCAGTGGTACCATAGATACAACCATTGAGGTAAAGCATGGAGATTTTTCCATCATCTACAATATTAAGGCTCTGGATACTGCTTATTGTGATATGCAGGGCAGTTTTTTCTTTGAAGATCTTTTCCCTGGCGATTATGTTCTGGTTGCACAGAGTAAGGAAACCAGAATGCTTGCTTTGGTAAATGTAAGTTGCAGTTACAATGAAACATTAACTGTGGACATGAGATTGGAAACTCCCGCAGAGCTTATAATTAAACCTTATTATTATACAAATGGCGATGCATCCAATTTTGTTGCTGCACAGATTGCTGGTACCGGTTTTACGGTTAACGCCGATAACAGTGGTATATTGAAATTTGACATGGTGCCTGCAGGAGAATTGGAGATCGTTTTATTTCGGGAAAATAATACCAAAGAGGTATTTTATAATTTCAAAACGGCATCTGGGGAAAAGTCAACGCTGTTGGTTGATCCGCATCGTCCAAACTCGTTTTGGACAGCCATTGAACCGGGGCCCCGTGATCCTTTGGGAAGGCCTTATATTTTAAGCAGTTCTCCTTCGGATGGTGCACAAGGTACGATGGTCAATCAGGACAGAAATCGCAGTTATGATATTGAAATTCAGTTCAGCCATCCTATGGACAGCAAACTTACCAATTCGGCTGTTTCCGTCAAATCAAATGACAGTTTGACAGTGCTTGATTCTATCTGGTGGCAGGGGGGCAACGTAGCGTATCTGAAACTTTGTACAGATGACGGTTTGGGACAGTGTATCCGGGGAGATTCTTTGTATAGATCCGGAATAACTTATTCAGTAATAATAGATACTAATGCGACTACTTCACTGGGAGTAAGATTCCCATATCCGGATACTCTGACTTTTATTCCTAAACCATAGAATTTTTTCTCTATCATATACAATAGGAGGCAGTATGAAAAGCAAGTTTCGGGCGGTAACAGTGATGCTTCTGGCTGTGATGGCTGTTAATGCAGCGGTCATTTTTCAAGATGATTTCTCTAATCCGGGGATCTCTAATCAGAACTGGAGTGCCAGCAGATCTGATCTGGTTACCATAGGTTTTGCTGGGGGGGAGTGCACTGCTGCCAATACCAGCGATAGTTATGGAGTCCTGCTTATTCATGATCTGGATGAGAATCTGCCTACCTTTACTTTTTCGGTAAAAATAAACAAGCCTGAAAATAAAGATGCTGGTTTTTACTTTTGCCTTGGAGTAAAAGGAGAAAAAATCATTGGCTACGAACTGTACTTTTTAGAGTCCAATCATATAATTGTCTGGAAGCATACAGATAGTGATGTTGTTAAGCTGTTTCAGGGTCAAAGTGCTTATCTGACATCAGGGTACAATGAGATAAAGATAAGCAAAAAAACTGATAAATTTAATGTTTTTTGTAACGACCAGTTTACCGGCTCTTTTAC
>CAYYNL010000325.1:0-2461 GCA_964472925.1 uncultured Fibrobacter sp.
GGGTTTTTTCGCGAGAAGGCGAAAAACCTTAAAAAACTTCCTCAGGTATTAAATGATTTATTTGCAGGTCAGATTCCTTCCACCGTTGAAGAACTGGTACAACTGCCTGGAGTAGGACGAAAAACTGCAAATTTAGTGGTAGCAGTTGCTTTTAATAAGCCTGCAGTATGTGTGGATATTCACGTGCATAGAATTTTTAATCGTCTGGGATATCTGAAAACTTCTACCCCTCTGGAAACCGAAATGAAATTACGGGAATGGTTACCTGTAAAGTATTGGACCACCTTTAACTCCTATTTTGTTTCCTTCGGTCAGCATATATGTCGCCCAATAAATCCATACTGCAATCGTTGTCCAGTTTATGATTACTGCAGCAGGGTCAATACAGCAAGCACATATCTTAAGTAAAATACCAGCCCTGCAAGCAGATAATATTTCTTCCTTGGCACATATATTGTTGATTCGTTTTTCATTATAGAAAAGAGGGGGATATGGAAAAATATAGCGTGTTTCTTTCTTTAATGTTACTTTTAACCCTTTGCCAACCAACACCAGAAACTGGTAGAAGACAATTGAATCTGGTATCTGAAGAGGAACTTTTTAAACTCAGTTTCCAACAATATCAGGAGTATTTAAACACACACGAAGTAATTACCGGTACAGAAGATGCAGATCTAGTTAAGATTGTGGGAGGCAATATTCAAAAGGCGGTTGAGCAGTATTATAAAGATAATCCTGAAAAACTTAAGCGATACCGTTGGGAATTCAATTTGATAAAAGATACAGCTATAAATGCATTTGCTATGCCTGGAGGCAAAGTGGCTATTTTGAGTCCAATACTTCCATTAACCGGCAATGCAGCAGGATTAGCGTTTGTAGTTGGTCATGAAGCAGCGCATTCGGTTGCTAATCATGCCAATGAAAGAATGAGCCAGCTTTTAATCGCAGAATTAGGTGGAATGATTTTGTCAGAAGCTTTACAAAAACAACCTCAGAAAACCCGTGAAATAGCCCTTGCCGCCTATGGTTTAGGTGCTCAGGTAGGAATAATTCTTCCATATAGTAGGATCCACGAAGAGGAAGCGGATCGTTTGGGATTGATTTTTATGTCCATGGCCGGTTACAATCCAGAAGAATCTATAGTTTTTTTAGAAAGAATGATGGAAATTCAAAAAGGGCAGCAACCGCCTGAATTTCTGAGCACTCACCCAGCAAATGAAAACAGAATAGAGGAGATTAAGAAGTTTTTGCCGGAGGCCATGAAGTATTATAGAAGTCCAGAGTGATGTGTGATGATATTGGATTTGAGATTTTAAGATTGTTAACCCCGGAGATGTTTATTTGATCCGTAAAGTTTTCAATTCTGGAGCAATTGGATTTTCTGATTCCGATAAAATGGTGACGGAGGAACTTCTCTCTTTTTAAAAGAGAGAATTGGCTATTAGCTACTAATTTATCAATAAATAGTTACAGAATTGAAAATGGATTATTCCTAAAGTAGCGGTTTTTAATTATGACAGAGTAAATACTGAAGAAAACTCCTGAATTATCTCAAAATCACAAAGTAAAATGTGCTGATAAGATGCGAAGTGGCTTCTAATAACGGTATTGCCCATTTTTTGCTCCCGATCCGCAAATGTCTAAAGTTGCTTTGATCGGAGGAAATTTTAGTACATCAAAATAAAGTATTTAATTTTACTTCATCCACTCGCTCAAGGGACGGAGGAAATTCAATTTGAGCCAGATTTGAATTAAAAGATACTGAGTAATTTCTGAGTAATTTCAGATCGCCTTACCTTTGGTTAATACAAATTATGAAAATTTTCCTCCGTCCCTTTAGTGTTGAAGACATACCTCTACAATTTTATATTAACCTAAAAATTGAAGTTGTCGTAAATAAATTTATCGGCAAATAATGGTGCAGAAACTTAAAAATTTAAACTCAAAACGAACTGTTTTTTGATTTTAATCGAATAGACCCCCTTTAGGTTAACCACAAAAGTCTTTATCCTTCCCCCAGTGTCAAAAAACTTCTGTGTAGATAAATTAAAATGAAATGTATAGATATTTACACTTCAAAAAACATTCTTTATATAGGGTAAAATTATTTCCAGGCATATCTCTTTTTAATCGGTTATTAATTCTATACCCTTGTCTTTAGCAATGTTTTTTCCCTGCTTTGCAAGTCTGCACACCGCAGTACTGGTTACATTGAGTCTTTCTGCGGTTCTGATGGTTGTCATCTCCAGTATCGTAACTGCAAAATAACAGTAAAGCTTTCGGGCTTCTGAGAGTGTATTATTCCTTCCTCTTCTTTTCATATCATCTATCGAAACCGGTATCTTGGATAAAACAAACTCTGTTAGTTTGTTATGATCCCAGTGAATTCTCATGTAATTGGCCATGCGGATTCTTTTATCTTTGTCCTGTTTGAGTGCATCTTTTATAAATTTAGGGCTTC
>CAYYNL010000326.1:0-2370 GCA_964472925.1 uncultured Fibrobacter sp.
AATTGGTTTATTTATAGTTGTAACAATTGGAGCATTCATAAACTGGGAGCATTTAAAATAGCCTGCCTGTAACAGGGGAGCCGGCGTTAAGTCCATTTTATTAAGAAGTATGAATAAGGCCACAGCTCCAGGCTCCTGAACTTTCATCAAAAGTAATGAAGTTAATAGAAGATAAGATTGTATTATCCGCCTCCGGACTGTTAACCGGGAAAACGGTAACGGCAGCCCGGATCATCCCGGATGAGGTGTCTGCCTGCTTTACCGATGCAGGGAACGGACTGGTCAAGGCAACAATTCAGGGTAAAAAAGGCAGCAGGACCTTCGACTTCAGTATTGACAACCTTTCGTCGGCCGCGATGGTCACCAGGTTCCGGGAAATGGTTGATTATGCCCGACAAGTAAAATAAAATGGAAGGATAAGAGAGGAACATTGCACAAAGTTGCCGGATACGGTAGAATGGATGCGAATTCTATTTACATATAAACAAGTTGTGGGGCATTGTAAAAGACACCGATTAACATGACAAGAAACCTTAAAATATCATTGATCATTTCGATTCTATTTGTCGGACTGATTCGATTTATACCAATATGGGAGCGAAATCCAGGAGGATTTTGGAATCTCTTGTTTTATTTAGTGATTGCTATATTATTTTTCTGGCTGATTGTTAAAATTATAAAAGAGATTATAAGACTAATTAAGCAACGGAAAAATCTGACTTTTAGATTATTCACGCCAATTTTGATAATGACTCTTTTGCTTTTAGACGGAATATTTAATCCATTAAAAATTGACTTAAATAGTCTTTATGGGAATGTGGTTTTTAGAGCATGTTTTGAAGGTACACAGAATCAAGCTACTTTTAAATTATTAGAGAATAACAAATTTGAAATACACTGGACAGGAGTATTTTTCTATGATGAGTATTTTGTTGGAACCTATGAGAAACAGGACGATACATTATTTCTCGACTATCGTGGGAAAAGACCAATAAGGTTTGGAGACAAAATTCTAATGAATAATGAAAAAGAAATATTAGAGACAATACGTTCAGAGAATGATAGTCTTAAAAATGTAGTTCCCTTTTATTATGGATTTTGCAAAGGATTAAATTGATAATGAGAGTAATAAAAAACAACGACCCCACAACATGCGGTATAGCGCATAATAGAATCACGGTAATCTAGAAAATTTCCATTCCAAAATAATGAATACCAAGATTCAATTTCCATAAAACAATCTGACTTTGGAATATTATATTCTTCTAACAATAATATGCTCATTGGGACAGTTTTCGGCAACTTCCCAGAAACCAAATTACGAATTATATCATCATTATATCAATACTGCTGAAGAACTATTCTTTGTTGAGAACAAACCTGATAGTTCATTATATTACTACAAAAAAGCCTTCTCTGAATTTGACTTTGTTTTTGCAAAGGATCCCTTGAATGCAGCGCAGATCGCGTATTTTTCACACCAACCATTTGAAGAATATTTAATTAAGGGATTCGAAAACGGGCTCAAACTGAGTCATCTGGCTTCAATTAAATTATTTAATCCTTTATATAATAATCTGTTAAACGACAAATCGTTGCAATATAAGTATTCAGTTTGCCGAACTAAATATATTAAGCGACTTGACCTTAATTATCTTTCGTTAGTCTATGAAAAGGCAATAAAGGATCAAATAGACAAGAAAAAAGAGAATTATAATGATATTAAATTAAAGAATTTAGAAGAATGGTTGACTATGATTCAGCTAAAAGGATTTCCAGCTGACAAAATAGTTGGTTTAGATGATAAAAGTATTTTCTCGGAAACAGGAAATCCAGAGAAGGACTTTGATCAATTGAAAATAAAGTATAGCAATATTTTTGACCTACTTTACAACAGAAGATGAAATAGTTTCTTCAAAGTTTATTATGATCATGTTGGTTCATAATCAATGCGCATATAGTGAGTTACAGATTTTGTTTAAAGAACTGATACAAAAAGGAGAAATACATCCAAGAGAAGTTGGTTTACTTTACGATAACCAGTTTAGAACCAGCATTAATTCAGCTAATTACCGTTGTCAAGTTCCAAGACCAACTGATGGAGTTTTTAATCTTAATATGTTTTGTCAGTACAATGAATTAGGTTGCAGCAGAGAACAATCAGATTTGATACGCAGAAAATGGTTAATTGTGCCATTATCTGTTGACAAAGCGAAAAAGGAATACGAACTGAAATACGGTTTCAGACTGTTCTATGGATTTTGGAATTGTATGTAATAGCAGTATAATAAGTGTGCCTTCCCCATCGTTCCGTTTTGATTGTAATGATGAGATCAGGACCTGTTCAGGTACGCGGAACGCAACACTCAA
>CAYYNL010000327.1:0-2363 GCA_964472925.1 uncultured Fibrobacter sp.
GGCATTCAGTCCTTTCGGTCTTATCACCAGTAGATAAAACCTTCAAGGACTTCAAGCCTTTCTGCATCAATATCTTGCGGTTCTTAATCGTCATCTACTGCGGTTTTTAGGATTATCAGAATTATCAGTATATCAGAATTATCAGTATAGGTATAGGAATAAGCCAGAGAAGGTTGTGTGGCATTTTTTTTGCATTTTTTTAAGATAGACAAATACAAACAAATTATACCGTAACAAATGCAGGAGAATGCCATGAGCTACTTTATCCGGGAGATGTTCAATCGTCATCCCCAGAGCATTTCAGAATCTCAAAAGACATCACTTACCGATGCAATAGAGGCCTGTCTTAATTGCTCTCAGGTCTGCACAGCATGTTCAGATGCCTGTTTAGGGGAAAAAGAGGTGGAACAACTCAGAAGTGTTATCCGCGCCACTAATGACAGCAGCGAATTATGCTTTGTCACCGCCAGCATTCTGAGCCGCATTAATTATCAGACTCCAAGAACATTGCAAAGCCTGCTCAAAGCCTGCATCGAACAGGTACAACACACAGGCATCCAGTGCAACGAACATGCTCATCGCCATGAACATTGCCGTGTTTGTGCTGATACCTGTCGGGCTTGCGAAACTACTCTCACCGAATATCTGAAATTTCTGGAGAAAACGGGGCCTTTATCGAAATTCTCCTGATAACCGTTTCTTTGCTGTGTCTGGGCAGATCATAGACCGAAAATGAACAACGTAAATGGCTGATATTTAAATACGCCCTCTACTACTCTGTGTTTTGCTTTCTTTTTTTTGAAAGAGAGAAAAAACGGTATAGGACATTAATCAGGAATAGCCGGAAATATGATGTAAAATTAATTATATTACACTATCCCTGACGGGACAGTCAGTTCATCACCTCAACCTTCTCCAGAACCGGCACACCTGAAATTTTTAAACAGATAAGCAGTATTACGATTTGGGTTTAGTCCCAAAAGCTGCTATCGGAATATCTCACATTCTGGGAGGCAATCAATTGCAGGTTTTCTTTGTCAGTAAGTTCGATTGGCTGAGCAGTGGCCCGATGTCTACTGTGTCAACACTTTTCACACATGCGATTTCACGTCAGGGGATAAAAACTACTTTTATTACCCAATGTACTAAACAGTGTGACGTAAATCATGAGTTGGAGAACCGATTTGGTCTTTTTCCCAATCCATTTTTCTCCATGCGAATATTCAGGAAAAAATCTTTTTTACACATAGCCACCCTGTTTTATCTGAAAGCTGTCATTTACCTTCTTCATAATGCCGGCCCTGGGGATATCATTTATACCCGCAACAGTACATTCCTTCCATATCTCTATTTTGTAAAAATATTTACTAGAGCCAAGGTGTTTTTCGAAGCACACGGTTATCATGGAAATCTACAGGAAGGAAAACATTCAATCCGGTTTTCCAGGTATGATATAGCAGAAAAACTGTTTTTACGCAAATTCGATGGAATATGCAGTTTAACCGAAGCGATGAATACCCTGTTCAAGAAAGATTTTCCAAATACACCTGTCTGCACTTTACCATTAGGAGTTGCCGTTAAATCCAGAGATTTCATAATCGATCCCAAATCAGGTTTTTCCAGCAGACGGCTCTGTTATATTGGAAGATATAATGAGAATATCGATGCCCGGATGATATTTGAAGCTGTCTCAATTTGTAAACATTTAGAAATAAAGCTGATCTGGATAGGCATTACTCCTTCCCAAAAAAGCGAACTGATGCAGCTTGCGGAATCATATAAAATAAGCAGTCAGGTAGAACTTCTACCCTGGCTAGGCTATAATCAAATGTGCATGACTGTAAAGAATGTGGCAGGTGCAGGTCTGGTAGCCTATAAAGATACCTTCGATTCCAAAGTCCAGATCTCACCCACCAAGCTTTTTGATTTCTTTTCATTTGGTCTCCCGGTTCTGGCATCGGATGTCGGTGCAGTAAGAGAAATTGCAAGGAATCATTTTAATGAATTCCTTTTTCAACCCGGCAATGCCACGGATCTGGCTCAAAAAATCCATCTTTTGTTCAGATCCTTTGAACTGTATAAGAAAAACTGTGAATTATCCCTCAAATTGGCAGATGAATTCAGTTGGGAAAAGCGAGCCCAAAAATTTCTGTCATTCATATCAGGGGTACAGCCTTCATCGTCCGAACCAGTTTCAAAGTTTATTTTTGCATCTGCTCCACCGCCATCTTACAGGATTCTGGAAAAATTGACAAAAAGAGCATTGATGAGAATCAGAAATTCAAAGATTCGCCGGCGTTTTTTAGCGAAATTCTACCGTTGGAATCGCAATCTTATTAAGGGGAGATTTCACAATGGTAAAA
>CAYYNL010000328.1:0-2333 GCA_964472925.1 uncultured Fibrobacter sp.
CAAATGCAAAACAATAGTTTTTACAGTTATCTTATTGACAATAAAGGAATAAACTCACCTGTAATTTCAAATATTGGTTCAGTTCATTATGGAAATTTTTGCTGTGGCCCATGGTTAGGAAATATCAAAGTGTCCCCGGATGGGAAAAAAATTGCTTCATTACGAGCAATACAACCAACACCTTCTCAACCAAATTTTGAGATTTTTGACTTTAATACCACAACTGGCAAATTATCAAATCCAATCAGGAAATCAATATATGGTGCAGCTTTAACTTATTGTGAATTCTCAAAAAATGGGGAATTTCTGTATGTAATGATAGACTCAGGTACTGTTAATAATATTAATGGAATTTATCAGTACGATTGCAATATAATGGATTCTATAACATTTTTTAGCTCTTGTCAAAAAATCGGAAAAATAAATAATGGTAGAAATATGCAGCTTGCACGAGATGGAAAAATCTATGTTTCTAGAGCAAGTGCAACAAGTAAACCTCTAATCTACTTTTTAGGAATAATAATGGAACCAAACAAAAGAGGATTAGATTCAAAGTGCATTGATACCGGAATCTATATGAATAGAACATTAAATGCCGGCCTCCCCTTTTTCATCCAATCCTATTTTTTCATACCTGATTTTGAGGCAAAAAATACCTGTTTGAGCGATACTACACTTTTTTACATTACAGATACCAGCCGCATTGATAGTGTTTTGTGGAATTTTGGCGATAGTGCCAGCGGACTAAATAATTTTTCTACCCTTTGGAGACCTAAACATTTCTTTGCTGATACAGGGGTTTATCAGGTACAGGTGTTTTTGTATCATGATGGAGAAAAAGATACTTTTGAACGGGAAATCCGTATCAGCCCCTATCCTAAGACGAAATTCAAAATTCTGAGTGATACCTTTCAGTGCATCGGTGGAAATAAGTTTGCTTTTCTGGATCAAAGCAGCATCTCTGGCGGCAGTTATTCCACTGAATGGCTCTTTGGCGATGGCAACATGGCCTTTGACGACACCGTTTATCATACCTATCGCAAAACAGGGGAGTTTAATGTGATTTTAACAGCTCTTTCTGATTACGGCTGTGCACACAGCGATACCCAAAAGGTCTTTGTTTACGGGCCAGGCAGCGATTTTTCCATCAACGACTCTGCCCAATGCCTTAAAGCCAATGATTTCCTTTTTTCAGCAGATACTTCTGCTCAGCAGCAAACCACCTTCTACTACTGGATTATTACAAATGATACATTTACAGGTACTTCTGTCCAAAAGGCTTTTACAGACTTTGGTGATTATACCATTACCCATATTGCCGTTTTTAACGATGGCTGCAGCGATACCAACATCAAAACCGTTCATGTTTTTCCCATGCCTGATGCCGGTTTTCAGGTAAACGACAGCTCACAATGCCTGAAATGGAACCGTTTTGTGTTTTACAATACCTCTGCTATTGACAGCGACACCATGACTTTTCAATGGAAACTTAAAGATTCTCTGTTTACTTCAGTCAAAAATCCTAATTACAAATATGGATGGACAGGCACTTTTCCAGTAAAGCTCATCGCCACTTCCAGCCATGGCTGTGTTGATTCTGTTGAAAAAATAATGAGCGTACATCCTGATGTCAAAGCCGCATTCAGCATTGATGACAATGAGCAGTGTCTGAATGATAACAGGTTTATATTCAATGATTTAAGTCAGGTGAAGTCAGGAATTCTCAGCTGGAACTGGGATTTTGGAGACAGCAGCAGCTCGGTTCTTCAACACCCTGAGCATGTTTATCAGAATGAAAATATTTATACAGTCAGGTTAATTGCCACCAGCGACAAAGGTTGTTCCGATACAGCCGAAAAAACATTGGAAGTGGTTTCTTCACCAACGGCTAACTTTCTCATTAACAAGGCTTCACAATGTTTCAACAACAATTATTTCATCTTTGCCAACACCAGCTGGATTAGTATGGGTAGCCTTAGTTACGAGTGGGATCTGGGAGATGGGAACTGTTCAACCAAACTTTCAGAAAGGCATAGCTACACAACAGCAGGGAAATATGATGTCAGGTTAATAGCCAAATCTTCAAGGGGTTGCATCGATACAGTCATCAAAACAGTCTGGGTTAATCCTGAGCCAAAAGCCGCTTTCTCCATCAACAATCCCGCCCAATGCTTCAATGAACAGAGTTTTGTGATGAGTGATGAGTCATCTGTCATCGGTGACAGCATTACTCAAAGAATCTGGATAAATGGCAATGATACAGTGCGAAATGCGAAGTTCGTAGTGCGAAATAACCTGCAACCTGGAATCTGGAGCTTGAAACTTGTAACCAT
>CAYYNL010000329.1:0-2323 GCA_964472925.1 uncultured Fibrobacter sp.
TGGTATGAATAGCAAATTTTCAGAGATCTGCCATTACCCGCGACGGTCGAAACTTTCGGTTACAACACCGATAATGCCGGAGCTGCAGAAGATGCCGGCAATACAGACTACTCATAACGAAGAGCCTCGATAGGATCCAGCTTTGAAGCTTTTATTGCAGGATACCATCCAAAAAATATTCCGGTAAGCGCACATACCATACTAGAGAGAATTATCGAATTAAATGTAACCATTGTAGGCCATTTAAGAATCTGACCAACTGCAAAGCTGGAAACTAATCCCAGCACCAACCCCACTAACCCCCCGGTAACACTTATGATAATTGCTTCAATAAGAAATTGCATCATGATATCGATGCCTCTGGCCCCAACAGCCATCCTTAGTCCGATCTCCCTGGTACGTTCGGTGACTGATACATACATAATATTCATGATACCGATTCCACCTACCAGAAGAGAAATACCTGCTATGGAAGCCAAAAGTACGGTTAAAAGGCGACTGGTGGAACTGATTGCTGTTAATAGCTCCTGCTGTGAACCGATAGAAAAATCATTCTCATCGGATTCACCTAATTTATGCTGCTCTCTGAGAACTTCTTCGATTTCCACCTTCGCAGCATCGGCATCCTTTTCATTGTACGTAGATGCATAAATAAAGTTTATTCTGGTACCGCCCTGAATTCTTTTCTGTACAGTAGTATATGGTGCTATTACTATGTCATCCTGATCCTGTCCAAAAGAGGTCTGCCCCTTGGACGCCAAAACACCTATTATTTTGAAAGGGATATTTTTGAACCGGATATTCTTTCCTATCGGATCTTCACCATCGGGAAATAGGTTTTCAACCACTGTTTTTCCCAAAATACAGACTTTTGCAGCGATAGCAATGTCTCTGGAAGTGAATTTATCACCAGATTGGATTATCAGTTCACGAATCTCAAAATATCCAGTGTCCACTCCGTGGATCTGGGTATACCAGTTATTAGCACCTGCTATCATCTGTCCCCCACTGAAAACCGCGGGAGATACTTCTTTGACAAGTTTACATTTACTTCTTATAGCTTCCACATCTTCCAGAGTAAGGGACTGGGCAGAGCCTGCACCTCCGTGTACCCCGCCTTGACGGAAAGAACCACGGTTTATCATAAGCATATTGGAGCCCATTTTTCCGATTTCCTTCTGAATACTCTGCTTGGATCCCTGTCCAATTGCCAGCATCGTGATTACAGAGCCCACGCCGATAATTATGCCTAACATGGTAAGAAACATGCGGAACTTGTTTCTTCCAATCGCTTTGAGCGCTAATAATATCAATCGAATAATATCCATACATTTCCTGTTTTTTAGTTTTCGTTGTCATTTGGAAGTTCTGCCAGGGCTTCTGTTGCGCAAACCGGTTTTTCGATTTTCCGGTCTGAGATTATTTTTCCATCCCTCAAACGAATGCTTCTGGAACTGAACATCGCGATATCCGCTTCATGAGTTACAAAAACGATAGTGCGGCCTTTTTTATTGAGTTCTTGAAACAAAGCCATAATCTCATATGATGTTCTTGTGTCTAGATTTCCGGTAGCCTCATCTGCAAGAAGAACTACAGGGTTATTTACAAGTGCCCTTGCGATAGCGACTCGCTGCTGTTGTCCACCTGAAAGTTGATTAGGTTTATGAAAGCGACGATCTTTCAATCCTACCATATCCAGGGCTGCTTCTGCCCGCCTTCGCCTTTCATCGTTACCTATTTCCGGATTGTAAAAAAGAGGCAGCTCGACGTTTTCCAGGGCAGTTGTTCTGGGAAGTAAGTTATAAGATTGGAAAACAAAACCGATTTTTCTGTTTCTCAAGACAGCCAGTTGATTTCGGTTCATACTTGAGACCGCAATTCCATCCAGATAGTATTCCCCTTTAGTGGGTCTGTCAAGACATCCCAGAATATTAAGCAGAGTAGATTTGCCAGACCCGCTGGTTCCCATAATAGTAACAAATTCACCAGGATTGATAGTAATATCAACCCCTTTAAGAGCTCGCACTATTTCGCTTCCTACAGTAAAGTCACGGCATATTTGATCAATTTTAATGATTGCTTGAGCCATGCCTCCCCCTTATCGTATATGCCCTGATCCTCTTGGGGGGCGCTGAGGCATGAATGGGTTAACACTTGCAGAAGATGATTCCTTTTTGTTTCCAAGCGATTCTTTTTCATTTTTTACAGAAAGAATTACTTCATCGCCCTCTTCCAATCCCTCGATCACCTGCACATTTACGAAATCAGACAAGCCGGTTTTTATATGAACCGGACGAATAGTTTCTCCCTTTTTTATCCATAC
>CAYYNL010000330.1:0-2295 GCA_964472925.1 uncultured Fibrobacter sp.
TGCGCCTGTTTTTTTAGTTGAGGAAAAATTTTCCAACTATCCAAAAATAAGAAAATCATAATAGATTTGATTTTGCGGAAATTTGCTTTTGCCATTGTTTAAATCTTAATTTTATGGAGGTAACGCTATCTTTATCCAACGGGTTCATATGACATAAAACACACCTTGAAGGGTAAAGTTCTTCAATTAATTGATTAAACCATTCAACCGAAGGAATAATATCTGGAACAATATCATTTTCAATTGAACGAGCTAGTGGTACTAGTTGGGGCAAATCTAGATAATCAATCTCTCTGGATCCCCTTTTTTGATGCCATGAATTTTTTTGTTCATCTGACATCCGTTTAACTACTGTTTCCCGTAAACCTTTGGGGGCATGTGAAGCCCACCAGTCCGTCCCATATAAAGTATTCATTTTTCTATCAATAAATTCACGGAATGAATTTTCCAATAAATATAATAAAGGATAAACACTCGCCATTTCTTTAGCTTCATTAATTGTCGTATTACTCAAAATTGGATCAGCGAACGAGAACTCATCAGCAATTTTTACAATTCTTAATTTCTCTTTTTCCGTTGGAATATTTGGTTTGTAATTAGCTTTGACATTTACAGGTTTAGTTGAAAAATCTAAATGATTAATTATTCCTCTTATATTTACAATTTCTTCAGGAGAGAGAAACTTATCAAGAATTATTCCATTTTGCTGGGCTAGCACATAGACAGCTTCCTCAGTTGTCATAGGGTAGCTATTTTTTAGCTTCTTTACTTTGCTTGACAAAATCTGTTTCGAAATCTGTAATTTTTTTATTAATTCATTCCGGAGAAGTTGATTCGTCATTTTTGGTAACTCTCTTCTTCAATTGCGAAACAATGGCTCTTACAGAATTCTGAGAAGTACCAACAAATTCAGCTATATCCTTAGTTTGATATCCGTGTTTATTCATAAATTCTATTTTTTGGGTATTGTTCATGTTTTGAGTTAAAAAAAACAGAATCATGCTGGATATCTTTTTTATTTCAATTATTACTTGATTATCTAAATCACTCATTTATTTCACCCTTTAGTAATTTCTTATTGGCTCTGTTTTTAGCTTCCGAAAGACGAACACTTACAGTCGCTGGGCTTGAACCTACCATTTCGGCGATAACATTGCGGTCTAATCCAAGTTGACCTAAGAACAAGATAGATTCAGTTTGATTTTTCCCTTGGATCATTTGGTGACTTAATAATCTAATTATTACGTCTAACTTTGACGATATTGCCTTCAAGTCCTTATCATCCATATAAACCTCCCTTAACTATTACAAACACCTGATTTACATTTTTATTATTTTATTACAAATCACAAAAAAATTGATACTAAAACCAATCCCTCTTCAGGAACGCATACACTACCGCACCCATTAGGAGTACAAACAGCAGAATAACCCCAAGATAGGCATAAGGGTGATCTGAATAGGGCAGGTTTACATTCATCCCGAAAAAACCGACCACGATAGAGGGTATGCTCAAAACAATGGTCATGGACGCCAGGAATTTCATCACATCGTTGACGTTGTTTGATACGATGGTGGCGAACGCGTCAACCATGGAGCTCATAATGTTGGTGCTGATCTCGGTCATACTGATGGCCTGTTGATTTTCCGTAATAACGTCTTCCAGTAAATCTTCATCTTCTTCATATTGGGTGAATAATTTCATTTTCTGAAGGCGTTCCATTAATACTTCATTGGATTTAATTCCCTGCGTGAAATACACCAGAGATTTCTGGTATTTCAATAGTTCCATCACCTCTTTATTCTTAATGGAACTCTGCAGCCGGTCTTCAACCTCCTCTGTGAGCTTGTTGATCTCACGCAAATTGATAAGGTAATTGTTCGCGATGGAGAGAAGGAGCCGTAAAATAAACCGGTATTTTTTCGCGGTAGACAATCCACGAATTCTGCCTTTAGTGAATTCCTCCAGAAGACCAATAGGCTGTCGCGAGATGGTGACAATAAATTTACCCGTGACAATGATGCCAAGCGGAATTGTGGTAAAGGGGATATCATATGCGGCACCCTGATAAACAGGCACACGCACAATAATCAGGAGAGTGCCGTCATCTTCTCGTTCGGAACGTGAGAGCTCGTCAATATCCAGTGGATAGGTAAGAAATTCCCGGGGGATATTGCATTCCATCAGAGTATTTAATTCTTCCGGAGTGGGGTCAACCACTTTTACCCAGCAGTTATTTACGATTTCAGGGAACTGTTCAATGCCATTCTCGGTGGTTTTGTAAATGTGGATCA
>CAYYNL010000331.1:0-2266 GCA_964472925.1 uncultured Fibrobacter sp.
ACTACTTAGGTTCTGTCAACGCATACTCGATTTATTCACTGGCTTCAGATGAAGTCAATGTGAGAGAATGGATAAGACCTATGATTAAAACCGGTGTAGTTCCTAAAAATGGTTCTGTGTCAATTACATTAGAAATTAACAGTACACAATTGCTTCCTGAAAGCTACTCTGCAAACCTCATTTTTGAACACCCGCAGGGAAAAGCTCCAGGCCCATTCGTTGTAAACTGTAAATTAAAGGTCAAGCCATTGAAAAAACTGGTTATATCTCCTGAAAATGTGAATTACGGAGATGTGCCTGTGGGCTACTCTGAACAAAAAGCATTTTTCCTGGAAAACATCGGCAATGACACCACAACAATTAAAAAAATCAATGTCTCTTCCAAAAAAATAAAAATTATCTCTGATCCAGTCCCTTTTAAGATACCACCTTACTCAACAACAAAAATCTTCACGGTGTATACTCCTTCCGAAAGAGGCATTGATGCTGCCTTGATTACAATTAAATCGAATGCATCAAATGCTTCTAATCTTATATTGAATGCGTATGGAAAAGGAACAAACCCACCTGTCATCTCCATCAGTCCTGCGATTTTCAGAGATACCCTGGAATCAGGAATGACTGGCAGCAATTCCATATCGATTAGTAATACTGGAGAAGCTGAGTACGAGTTCACAGTTTTCACAATTGAAGACAGGGGCATTCCAACTCGATTCGGTTCAGGCCAACCATCAGATGCTAAACTTTTTATAGCATCTGATTCGCTAATCTATTCGATGAATCCTGCCGATGGAAAAATATTTGACAAAATCATCTCTGTTTCTGGCTATATAAAAGGACTCGCATCTGATCCAGAATACTTGTACGCTTCTATAAATGACAATTCAGGTTCATTGATCTACGTTATTGATCCCGATTCAGCCTCGATTGTCAGAACCATTTCTCTAAAAAACAGGTCCCTTTTAGGATTAGGTGTTGGTTATGACTTCATTGTAGGCTACGATCAAAATAACGGTGAGATTTTTATCTGCAACAAAAAAGATGGTCAAATGGTTAATTCATGGTCTCTGCCGTTTTACACTACTGCTCTTGCCTATTCTGAAAGCAGAAAATCGGTTTTTGTTACAAACAATTATCGTGGAACAATTGAGGAACGAGCGATAACCTATGGTGCAATAGTCAATGTATTCAAGGGGGCATACAGCACAATAAATGATTTAGCTTTTTCAGAAAGAGCCGGTTTACTTTTTATGGCAGATAACAAGGGTAAACTTACTTCACTTGAACCGAACTACGGAAGCATATACAATGGGTTATCCACCAGTTTGAACATTACATCTCTTGCTGCTGATGAAGGCTTTTCTGAAATAAAATGGCTTAAACCGCACCTGAGTTGGGGATTGGTTGGTCCGGGTGAAACTTATACAATCAACTTCGGGTTAAGTGCTGAAAAACTGTCAGAAGGCTTATACAGTGGATCTCTGGTAATTAATCCTAAAAAATATGGTACAGGCCCCCTGACCGTTCCCTGTTCGCTTTTTGTTCAAATTCCCAGTTGGGCATCCCGTTAATTTTTCCTGCATTTTTTTTATGGGAGGTCCCGGTGACCTCCCATTTTTATTTTAACGAAACATTTTATTTTTTTTAACCTGCACTTTCCACTATATGCCTCGACTTTGACTCTTTTGATTAAACCAAATCCCGCAGCTGAATGTGGCGCATTCGCGTAACCTATTGATTGCTAAGCCAATCAGGTGTTTAGACTTTATCACCTTGTCGATAAAGCCTTCAACACCTTCAAGTCTTATCAATTCAATATGATACGCGACTACATCCACCTCAACTGCGGAAATTAGGTTAAAATGGTTACCATGTTAATTTGATTTCTCAGAATACTTTTCAGAATGCTTTCATTCTATTTATAAGGTCTCTTATAGTCCATTCATGTCCCAATCATAGCAATTCTAATCAAAGTCCAGACAGTTTCTGCCCAGGACGTGTTATCATGTTTCAAAAACTGCCTGATGTGCCATAGAGAATAAACTCTTTCTAACATATTATGGATAACTCATTGTTAGTGAGGTAGTTACACATAAATGAAATCTTAGTAAAGATTTCCTTCTCATCTAAAGTGTCTTCCAATGGAAATTTTGTAGTTAATTTTTTTAAAAAAAAGCTTGCATCTCATAATAAACCGGTTTATTTTATAGATCCTACCTTTGCAAGTCCCTCTTGCAACAATTTGGGTGAAGCGGAAGCGCCGGGA
>CAYYNL010000332.1:0-2209 GCA_964472925.1 uncultured Fibrobacter sp.
TTAATGTCACTGATGAATCTTTAGAAATCTTATTCCTAAGTCCTGCTTTGGGTAATTCTGGAGCTCCAGTCCCCCTTCGAAGGGATTAGGGAGAACCTCTGCTTGAAATTTTCCCTCCTTAGATATACTATTGAAAATGGGTAATTGCTTCATGCAGAACCAGTTGGAGGAGAATAATGAAATACATTTTATTGATTTTTATGGTTCTTTATTCATGGTTGTCAGTGTATGCTGACACTGACAGCAAAGTTGCCAGACCGGTTCTTTTGGCTTTAAAACCCATAGATGCTGGCGCAACTGATCAGAAAAACCGCAACGTATGGACCATAGCCGTTATTGATCAGCTAACCCGTTTCAGGCTGGAACCCCTGAGGGAGATTATCACCGTTCCAAAAACGGTTTTAGATTCTATTATTCCAGAGATGGTTTCTCCTGAAGCCATTGTTAGTGATGACACTTACAGACAATTTGCAGGCAGACTCAAATGTAGCCATCTTTTAAGTCAGAAATTTGAAATTTCTCAGCAGGAAAAGAAACTTCAGTATTATATCGAAATCTTTAATGCAAAAAGCAATCAGCTTATATTCACTCTGGAAAAAGAGATTCCTCTGGATCACTTTGCGCCAGGAATTGACTCTTGCATATTAACTGCAATAAAAACAATTCAGCCAGGAATTTTTCCGGAAACAGAGCGTTTTTTCCAGCTTTCGTTATTGAGTCCGAATTTTAAAAACGTTAAGCAGCTCGGAGAACTATACATCCTCGAAAAAAACAAACAGAAAAGTGATCTTGAGCTTGCCAGAGAATATGAAAAACTGGTTGAAAGGGATCCGCTGTTGCTATTGGCAAATTATTCCTGTGCACTTGCATATTTCCGCGGAAAACAATATGAAAAATCAGCCAATTATTTAAAGCAGCTTCTGGACCTTACCCCTATTCACTACTCCCTTTTTATCACTCTTGCCCAAAGCTACCGTTTGGCCGGACAATATCAGGAAGCCTTGAATGTTGCTGTTAAGTGTGATCGGATGAGACTCCGGAGCATTCCTTTTCTTCTGGAAAAAGCCATGGCATTTGAGGGCCTGAACCAGCGCGGCTCCGCTCTCAATACATATCTGCAGATATTGACAATTAATCCCAATCAGCCACAGGCATTACTTTTCCTGGCACAACAGCGCAATAACGAAGCTAATTACAACGAAGGTCTTCAGTACGCAGAAAAACTTTTATCCAAAGACCCTTCAAACGGTAAAGCCGGTTTTGAAAAAGGAAGAGCATTATGTGCTCTTGGCAAATACGATGAGGCATTTACAGTTCTTAAAAAGGCGGCTTCCAGTAATCCCGATGACCCGCTTATTCTTCAATGGCTGGGAGATCTCTGTATTCGTAAACAACTTTACACTGAAGCTATCGGCCACTACAAACAAGCTTCCAGGGCTGCTTCGGAGAATTTTGACCTTTACATAAAAACATCCAAAGCTCTGCAGCTGGCTAATCAGAATGATGAGGCACTAAAGACTCTTAAAAGTATCAGTACACGATTTAAAGACAAGCCTCAGCTATACAAAGAAATCGGTATTCTGGAATATAAACTTGGCAGTTTGGATTCCGCACTGAATCATCTTTCCGTTTTCTGCAAAAGCGATTCTTCTTCAGCAGAAGTATATCTTGTGCTGGGTCATATTTTTAGTAAGAAGTCCGATTTTAAAGCTGCCCACAATCATTATTCCAGATCCATGAGCATCTCCGGACCCACAATCGAATGCAAGCTAGCCATCGCAGATGTTTACCTTAAAACTAAGGACCATGCATCTGCACGTAGTCTTCTGAAAGAAGTACTGGCAGAAAGAGCGGAAAAAAACGCCAATCGCATGATGGGTGAAGCGTATCTGCAGGCTGGTGACCTCAGAAATGCCCTCTCATATTATCTGAAAGAACGGGAACTGCATGGTAACGATCCATTGGTTCAGGAAAAAATAGCAAACCTTTATTTCTTACAGGGCTTTTACGCCCCTGCCAAGACCGAATTCCTAAATCTTGTCAAACTTTCCCCAGAACATCATGAGGCCTACTATTATCTGGCAATCCTTGATTTAAGAGAGGGACAGATAAGCTCTTCTGAACAGTATCTGAAAAAAGCTGAAAAACTGGGTAAAGGAAATGCCACAATCCACTATCATCTGGGTATTAACTTCGAAAACAACAAAAT
>CAYYNL010000333.1:0-2208 GCA_964472925.1 uncultured Fibrobacter sp.
TACTATTTACTTTAAAGTAATAGATGATGGTGGCAGTCATTCCGAAGCAAAAATCTTTATTTATTACAATGGTGAAGAAATTGATAATGGTTATACTTTTGAATATACTCTTTCAGATGTCGATTTTGATATTTCACTTTTAACCTGCAAAGCTTATGAGACAGTGAATAACGAGACTCGTGACCTTGAGACAGTTTTAGACTGTGATTTTGTTAAAAATGAGCCAGGTCAATATCATGCAACTTTTTCCATTAAAGGCAGAGATGATGTGGCACCAAAATCTGTCTACATAAAAGTATATGAATCCGGAACTCCGCAATGTGACACCGTAATCACTCTGGAACTTAAAGGTGCTTCGGAAATTGAGGTTAAAGTAGGGGAAAAATTCGTTGATCCTGGATTTACTGCTACTATGACCAAACCCCAAAACAAAGATGTCTCCAGCATGGTAACAGTTAGTCCCTCCCCTGATAAAGTTAATACTTCAAAAGAGGGGAATATTACAATCACTTATGAAATTAAATATTGCAATGGTACCAAAACTGTCTCAAAGACCAGAACCGTGAAGGTGGTTAAATCAGCAGAAAAGGATACCCAACCACCAACAATTAAACTCTTTAAATCTAAAGATACAGTCACCGTTGAAACCAAATACAGTGATTATAAAGCTATAGATACCGGTAATACGGTAACTGATAATGTAGATAAAATAGAATGGAGTAGCGTTAAAGTTGATACAACCGGTTTCAAGACATCCGAAGCCGGAAAGCCATGCTCACTGGTTTACACAGTCAAAGACAAAGCTGGCAATGAAGGTAAAGCTGTGAAAAAAATCGTGGTGATCGCTAAAGGAGACAAAGGCTTACTGGAAAAATATGGGGTGCCTACATCTTCCTCACTTGCGAGTTTAGATAAAAGCTTCACAAAAGTAACCACTGAAGGTGAAGGCGGACCCAACTTATCAAGCATCGTTGAAAAATTTAATATCAACTGGGCTAGCGGTCAATGGGGTGGATTACACGTTTTTTCAATAAATACCAAATCAGGATCATACATTGATTTAAAATCTAAGAATACAAATACCTTTAATTTTGGTGTTGCAAAGCCAAATTTTGTTTTAGATGGATCTGGAATCAATGGTGTTGATGGCGAATACTACGTAGTCTATACCGATAAAAAATTCATCTGGGTAGAGAAGACCGGCAAATTTGCCATAATCTGGGAAGAATAAATCACTAAGGGGCAGGGAATCCCCCTGCCCCTATTTTAACTTCTGGAACTTATATACTTCTGCAATTCACTCATTGATTCATTTAATTTTCCTTCAACTATTTTCAGATAAAGCCAGTTTATTGGTTTATTAAAAAGACATTTCTGCGAGTAAAAAATCTGCACTCCGCTTCTTTTGGGAACTACCCTGTATTCTATTCTGATATCCAAAACCTTAGGAAAAACAGAACTGTTATGATCGAAACTGATCATTTGGACTACCACCATGCCTTTTTCTTTCAGAAGAGTTCTCCTGTAAATTGACCTGCTGGAATAGATCAGATATTTCAGATTGAATGATACCAAATATGAGTTTTCCTCTTTGGAAAGAATCTCAATCTGTGCCATCTGAGAAGAATATTGCAGGAAATGATCAAACTTGTAAAGAATTGCCAGAATCGAATCAATGGAAAGGCTACTCTGAAAATCACATGAATAGCTGTATCCCTTTTCGATCTGCTCCATTTTAAATTCTAATTGGTTTTCTTTTCCAAATAATTCACCCCAAAAGAGGGTAAAGAAGATCAGAATGGCAAGTTTTATCATTTTTAAATCCCGGAAATAAAAGCCGATTCACTTAATACATAAAAGATCAAATGATGTGCCGTAATCTGATTTAAGATTTGGAAATAGAAATTTTTCAGGTAAACTTTTATACTCTGCCAGAGCAATAAAGGATTTACTGAAGGCGTAATATAGTTAGCGACTGCCGGAAAGGGGCGCTACCTCCTTCTTAAGGGTGAAGGTGCACGATACCCGGATCGATTGGAAGAATCGGTTCGGGTTTTTATTCTTCTTTTTAGATATACTTTCTTTTTTTCCACTTTATTCAGAACTTATGCAATAATAATCACTTACAGGTCGTATAATTAATAGCGACTAATAAGTCGCTACTTCACATGCCTCCTTCTATAGGGTGAAGGTGCACGAGACCTCCGT
>CAYYNL010000334.1:0-2177 GCA_964472925.1 uncultured Fibrobacter sp.
AATTTTACAGCCGCACAACTGCAGGCAAAGTATAATGACGCAGCTTCCAAAAATCAGCTCTGGAATGATTTTCTGGTGATCAGAGTAGATACCTGGGCAAGTATGAATGTAAATCAATCTTCCACCTTTGATGGTAAGGTGATCTGGATAGTGGATGTCGGCCTGAGCTGCAATGGTTACTGGTATAAATGCGGCCCTTCATCCAATACTCTGGTGTATGTGCGTTCGGGTGGGAGTGTGTCTGGTTTGGGATCAGCCTACAATTTCAGGGGTTTTGTATATGTCGAAGGAACCGGAAATGTGAGCTATAACTGGTCTAAGGGAAACACATTCAGAGGTGCTATTCACCACGTATCAGACCAATCCCAATTTCAAATGAATTCAGGAATAGAGCTCAATATTACATACGATGAAAATGTTCTGAATGAAATAATTAAAACCGGAGTAATAAGATATCCAAAAGGAGTGAGCGGAGGATTGGTTTTACAGGATACTAAAATTCGTCCGGAGCTTTTAAGTATTTATTATTGAAAATCAGAAAAAGGGAGTGGTGTTATCGGGTAATTGGCCTTGCAGCGCATAATCTAAATTTTAAATTGCCTTATAATGGGGGAACTATGGAAAAGGCAACATTAAAAAATGACGGCTTCGCCATTGTATACGGGCTTGCAGTCTTCTTTTTAGCCTCGGTAAGCGGTCTGTCTATTTTGTATATCAGCCAGAAAGACCGAACCTGTGCCGGAGATTATTCAAAGGTACGCTCTTCAGCATTGTCAGCCCGGGCTGCGCTTTGCGCATTTGAAAAACAATGTGAAGATCAACCTCTGGTGATTCTTGATATACTGAAAAAATATAGCATCGATCATTCTAACAAATGGCTTCTTGGTGATAATTTGAATGCCGGTTCAGAAAATAAAATCAAATGCTGGAATGGTTCGGATGCACCTTCGTTTTCTGCATGCATCATGAAATATGATTCGGTTAATTTGCTATTGCAGGTTCAGGGAATCGGATATTGTGCCGGAGGGGGCAAAAAGAAAGCGATCGGAATCTACAGGCTAAAAGGTGCTCTGGAGGATATTGTCTGGGATCAGAATGATGCCATTCATCTGGCGGGTGAAGGTCGCAATTTCGACAATAGAATCACTGTTAATGGAAATGTATACTGTGGAGGAGATCTGCATTTCAACTCAGGTGCTAACGGAAGTATTATAAATGGAGATTTGAAAACCGGTATCAGTGACTTAACAAGTTCTTTCGACATCAATGTAACTGTAAATGGAAAAGCCTTTTTTCAATCACCTGTCAAATTAAATGGAGCGCTTACCATCAATGGAAAGTCGGGATTCCAAAAAAATATATATACCGATGGAGCATTGAAGTTGAAAGGTGATACCTACCTTAACAGTACTGTAAATGGAAACCAATACCTGGATTTATGTAATAATAAAGCTACTCATTCTGGCAGCGCATCCCGCATCATAAATGCTTCTCAAATTATCAATAACCACGGAACGATAGATATCGCTAATGAACTGAATATGAGAGATGGGAATGAACTCAGTTTTACCATAAAGATTGATCAGGTCGGCAGCAAAATCCAGAATTGGCCGAGCTGGGGAACTATTAAGGCCGAAACACTCAACCAGAAATATCAGCAAGCAGCAGCAAATGGGGACCTGTGGAATGATTTTCTGGTATATAAAGTATCTAACTATGCAAACATGGAATCTTCGGCAGGAACTTTTACTGGTAAAGTAATCTGGATAGTGGAATCTGGGATTGCCTGCAATGGAAATTGGTATGATTGTGCTGCTTCTTCAAATACCTTGGTATACGTTAAGTCTGGTGGAAGCATCACCGGGATGGGATCCAATAAGAATTTCAGGGGATATATATATGTAGAAGGAAATGGCGATGTGAACTATCTATTTGGCAATGGGAACTCATTCAGAGGTGCTATCCATCATGTGTCTAAAAATTCAAAATTTCAGCTTAACAGCGGAGCTCCACTCAATATTTTGTACGATAGGGAGGTTCTCAAAGAATTAGTGAGATTCAATGTAATAACTCCCCCTGGGGTGACCAGTAAAGCATTAGTTTTGAATGATGTAAAATTGCGTACAGAGCTTCTGAGTCTTTATTATTGAAAAAAAAGAAAAGAATCTTGTTAAATA
>CAYYNL010000335.1:0-2159 GCA_964472925.1 uncultured Fibrobacter sp.
CTTCAATAAATCCTTTGGTTGTAATGCAGTGTTATTACAGCCAAAGGATTTATTGAAGACGATGGTTGCGCAGCGATGGCAGAATACCTACTGAATGATGGTAAAATCGACGGCTTGTATTCGGTGCTGGAAACTTTAGCTATCGGTGCCTATCACGCGATAAAACAGCGAGGCCTGCGTATTCCGCAAGATGTCGCTGTGATTTCCACTGGTGAAACATCTGTTTGTCAGTATATGGATCCGCCGATGAGTTCGTTCGGACGGTCGGAAATAAATATGAATGAAACGGCGGTCGAAATGCTTTTTGACCAACTGCTTGGGAGTAATGAGCGGATTATCAATCGGATACTTCCATCGGTACCCGTATTGCGGGAAAGTACCAACAGGTTTGGTAATTTAAATAAATAGACAGCAGTATAGCAGTATATAAGGAGTCCTGGTATGAAAAGGAAAGCGTTTGCGCTTGTGGAGCTGTTAGTTGTAATATCTGTACGTCGTCAGCAAGAATGGCACAAAAGAAGCTCATTTTTAAGAGAGCTTTTGAGGCTCAACAACGCTCATTCTACTATTAACTTTTTTTCTTTCAACCATTGTTTTACGTTTTAACTCAGCTCGGCGTTTTAGTATCTCTTCACGCCTTCCATAATACATATCATCCGGCGTTACATTGCCAATTGCCTCATGATACCGCTGTGAATTATAATACCGGACAAATTTTCCAATTTCTTTTTCAAGCTCATCAGGCATTTGCCATACATTCAAGCAAATATGCTCTTTCATCGACCTGTGATAACGCTCAATCTTGCCATTAGTCTGCGGATGATACGGCGATGCAAATATATGGCCGATACCTTTGGCTTCCAGATAATCACCGAATTCTTTTGATACCAGCGATGAACCATTATCGCTAAGTAACTTTGTTCTGTCATTCACAGGCACATTATGCATTCCTGTAAACTCGCAGGCCAGTTCAACAACATCACTGAAATCGCCGGCCTTCATAGCAGGTCTCAACTGCCAGGCAAGAATCTTTCTGCTGTGATCATCGAGTATTGTAATAAGATAAAACCATCCCCATCTATCCACCTTCAAATATGTCGCATCTGTTTGCCAGAGTTGATTTATACCCGTAGTTTTAGTGTGGTATTCATTAGACGCTGGAAACGTTTTTATCTTCGGTTCAGGTATCATACCATTTCGCTTGAGAACACGATATACAGTAGCTTCGGATACGCTAAAATGCTCAGAATCAGTGATATTAAGGCTGATCTCGCGAGATGACAAATCCGGGTTGAATGTCGCACATTCCAGAATTTTATCAATCTCATCGGACAATAACTGATTCCAGGTCTTTGCCCTGTAAGGCTTGTTATCTTCAAGGCCGTTAATACCCATCGATTTCATTTTACGCTTCCAGCGGTAATACGTACTTGGCGGAATATCATATTTCTTCAGAGCTGAAGCTGTATCTATTTCTGAACCTTCAATCAATCTTATGAATTTGAGTTTTTCGTTTCTGCTCATACGCTTATATCTTCCTCTGTCACATACCAAGACTTTTTTTATATCGCTGTACTTCGAGAATAGCATCCGCGAGGGACTCCTTGAGCTGCTGATTTTCAGATTTGAGTTTTTTTACTTCATCTGAAGTGGCATCACGCAGCGTTTCTTTGGTCAGGCCGTTTTTGCCGGCTTCAAGGAATTCCTTTGACCACTTGTAATACATTGAAACTGCGATGCCTTCTCTTCTGCAAATGTCGGAGATGGGTATTTCACCTCGCAGAGCTTCGAGAACGATTCTGATTTTTTCTTCTGCGGTGAATTTCCGGCGTGTAGCTTTTCTGATTTGCGAAACAACATTTTTTGGATCACTCATTTTTACAACTCCTGTAATAAAAATAATAATATATTATAGGAGCCGAAAAGTCGATTTAAATTCTTCCCCATGGGGAAGAACGCATTAACCCTCTCTTAGCTTAAGAGACTATACTGTGCCATTTCTCCTGACGGCAAACAATGCAAAAGACAAGTACAATTTAGGTACAGTAGTATTAGAGGTCTTGAACTGCTAAAAACACAAGGCCTTGATTAACAAGGCATTAGGAAATAGCGGGGGCAGGATTCGAACCTACGACCTCCGGGTTATGAGCCCGACGAGC
>CAYYNL010000336.1:0-2157 GCA_964472925.1 uncultured Fibrobacter sp.
TTGAAGTCCTTGAAGGTTTTATCTACTGGTGATAAGACCGAAAGGACTGAAAGCCAGAAATGAATATCGAATTGGAGGGGAATAGAACCATTCCGCCCCGTTATGCTTGATGGTGGTAAAAGGAAGGCAGGATGTATATTTTACGCATTTGAAATTTCTTCGCCAAGAACAGGGGAAAAGTGCTTAATTGAAAATTGTATTCATGAATTCGATCCAGAGTGATATCTGGCGAGGCGGTGAGAAGTGGATGGTAAATGCTGCCAGTGGTCTGGTTGGTAAAGGGCACCAGGTTTGTTGTATTGGAAGGGAAAATGCGGTTTGGCTTCAGAAGGCTGCCAGTCGGGGTTTAGAAGTGCTTCATCTTCCCATTCATGCCGATTTTGACCCCTTTATTATTAGCAGGCTTTACCGGAAGTTTAAAAGAGAACATACTGATCTGCTTTGCTGTAATTTTGAGAAGGATGTAAGGTTGGGAGGAATTGCAGCAAGGTTGTCAGGTGTGCCCTGCATTTTTGTGAGGAAAGGTCTTTCTCTCATTTACGAAAAACTTCGATATAAATTGGCGTACCGTTACATTGTTGACAGAATTATCACTCCTGCACACTTTATAAAGCATAATTTCCGGAAATTTTCCTGGATTGACCAGGACAATATTCATGTGATTCATAATGGAGTTGAAATTCCTGATACCAGCACTTTTTCTAAAGAGAAGCTTAAGAGGGTTGTCGGGATTTCTGATGAATGTAAGGTGATTCTGGGAGCAGGTAGTTTACATCCTCAGAAGGGGTTTCAGTATCTGATCGAGGCTCTTAAAATGCTGCATCAATCGGGAAATAAGGTTCATCTGGTTATTACCGGTGGCGGTGATCCCAAACCGTATCAGGAACTTTCGCAGTCTTATGGAATTTGCGGGTATGTTCATTTCACCGGACACCGCGACGATGTCAGGGAGCTGATGTATGGAGCGGATGTCTTTGTTCTGAGTTCGATCGATGAAGGCCTGCCAAATGTGGTTCTGGAAGCGATGAGTGTAGGAACGCCGGTGGTGGCAGCTTTGGCTGGTGGAACAGATGAAATTGTGATTGATGGAGAAACCGGTTTTACTGTTCCGGTAAGGGACAGTCTAAAAATTGCCGAGAAAGTGGCAGTATTGCTAGAAAATGAAGGTCTGCGGAAACTGTTCGGCACAGAAGGCTTAAAACGTGTGCAGAAGGACTTTTCCATCGAAGTAATGGTTGATTCATTAAATGAGCTGTTTGTAAAAAGTATTCAGTAAACAGAATATGTCAGGATCATTTATTAATGGAAAAAATTTCTGGTGTCGTTATAACTTACAATGAAGAAAATCGGATTGAAGATTGTCTTAAGAGTCTGCTTCCATTCTGTGATGAGATCGTGCTGGTTGACTCTTTCAGTACAGATCAGACTCTTGAAATTGCTTCAAAGTATAAACCCAGAATTTTTCAAAAAAAACCGGATACGATCATATCCCAGATAAATTATGCTACTGAGCAAGCTGAAAATGAGTGGGTTTTTTGCCTTGATGCTGATGAGCGGGTTACAGATGAATTGATAAATGAAATCATCCGGTTGAAAAGAGACGGTTTTGAGGCGGATGCTTACAAGGTTTACAGATTGAATTATTATATCAATGATTTTTATAAGTACAGTGGATGGTACCCGGATGCAAAAATACGCCTGTTTAAACGAAGTAAAGGTTATTGGGGAGGTGATGAACCTCATTATCGTGTGATAGTAAAATCAGGGGCAAAAGTTGAAACCATTAAAAAGAATATCATACACTTCTCCTACCGTGATTTAGCGCATCAGATTGAAAAAATGAATCAGTTTTCTTCCAGGTCAGCCAATGAAAAGATAAAAACAGGGCAGCAGTTAATCGTATTTCATATGGTTTTCAATACTATCTTTAAATTTTTAAGGTGCTATATTTTTCAGGGTGGATTTCTTGCAGGTACAAAGGGATTGATCAACTCTGTGATTAATGCTTTTTATGTTTTTAGCAAATATGCAAAATTATGGGAAATGAAAAATTCCAAGCCGAGTCACTTTAAACCTAAAAACCGTAGTAGGTGACGATGAAAAACCGTAAGATATTGATGCAGAAAGGCTTGAAGTCCTTGAAGGTTTTATCTACTG
>CAYYNL010000337.1:0-2154 GCA_964472925.1 uncultured Fibrobacter sp.
TGTTACATGGCCAGCTTTTTTGTCAATTTTTTTGAAATCCTATGGGATGATAGTGGTTTGTGATTTGATACTTCTGATTTGGAATTTCTTTGGGGTAACTACCTGAAATTACCTAACAAGCTATCCAAAACAAACAAAAAAAGCCGGGCCTGATCAGACTCTTGCTGTCAATATCCTGGCTTAATTAATTCGGGAAATTTCAAAAATGAGTGAAAAAAAAACTTGGGATTACTAAGAAGAAACTGAAACAGGGGGAATCAAGTTATTTCAAAAGGGCAGTCATCATCTGAAGACTCATCTTTTAATCTCCAGTCTGGTAACTTTCTCTTCCCTCTAACAGGTTTTTTACCTAAACAAATAGTAACCGCAATTTGTTCTTCTCCATAGTATGGTCCTGGCATTGGAACATACATACGAAGCTGAGGCTTCAGTTGTGCTGAGCTAAACTCATTCATCTTTATTCCTTTCTATTAGGGTGTATTACATAACCTCACACGAGGTGATGATTTTTATGTTTCTGCTCAAGTGTTTAATTTTCAGATTAAAACAATCAAGATCAGGTGAAACTGTCTTTTAAATTATATATTTTGACGCAAATCTTTTGCCATACAAAAATTGTTGAGTATCGTGGCCAAACTAAGAGGATATCAGTCCTGATACGCTTTATCTGGAGTCGGAGAAAATTAGCGAGCTAAATCAACTGAAACTGCCATAGACAATCATCTTTGTGATCAGCCTCTCGTTTTTGGGCAAGTAATTGCTTCTTTTATACTTATATTGGAATAAGCAACAGTGCACTTTTATAAAAAACAAGCAGCAAACCCCAAAAAGAAAAATGAACATCAGAAAACCGAATCAGATAGTGCTGATCATTATTTCAGTTTGTACTTTCGCAATCGTTCTTTTTACCGATATCTTTACCCAAATGATCTACACACACTGGTTGTTCTATATACTTCCATTACTTATTATCTACCCCACAGAAAACCAGATAGCGACTTATATCGTTTTATCGATTTCGGCAGTGGCATTGATTATCGGGCAGCTATTCAATTCTACCAATATATCTTTTGAAAATATCCAAATAATATCCGCTATTAACCGGGTAACCGGATTTTTTGTGTTTGTACTGTTCACTATAATAATAAACAAATTGATTCAGACCAAAAAACATTTCCAGCGAGTTTCCGATGAACTGGCGTATTCAAACGAGGAGCTTGAATCTTTCTCCTATTCCGCAGCTCATGACCTTAAGGCACCATTGCGGGCCATAAGAGGTTTCAGTGACATTTTAATGGAGGATCATAAGGCTGCACTCGATGAAGAAGCTCAAATGCTACTTGGAAGAATCAATTCAAGCACAGAAAAGATGAGCATACTAATTGAGGACATGCTCAGACTTTCCAAAGTTGCAAGCCAGGAAATAAATCCTCAAAAGGTGAATTTGAGCCAAATCGCACATTCGATCATTAATGATTTTCAGGCAAGAGAGCCAAACCGCAAAGCAGAAGTAAGGATCGAAGAAGAACTGAGGGCCAATGCAGATCCAGATCTTATAAAAATAGCTCTAACAAATCTTCTGGGAAATGCCTGGAAATTCAGTTCCAAAAAAAAAGTCACACAGATCCATTTTGGATCCACCAATGGAAAAGAAACTCAAGTTTTCTTTATTAAAGACAATGGAAGCGGTTTTGATATGGCCAATCAATCCAAACTCTTTGAACCATTCAAGCGGCTACATTCAGACAGTGAATTTCCAGGTACCGGCATCGGACTTTCGATAGTGAAAAGAATTATCATCAAACATGGTGGTAAGATCTGGGCACAGGCAGAAGTAAACAAGGGATCGGTTTTCTATTTTACACTTCCTGAGTCCTAAATGTGATAAGTTTAATTTGCCTGAGTGTTACTGGTGTGGAATATTATAAAAAAAAGGCCGAATCTCTTCGGCCTTTTAAAAATTAGAATGGAGTTGAGGGGGATCGAACCCCTGACCCTCAGACTGCCAGCCTGATGCTCTCCCAGCTGAGCTACAACCCCGTGTTATCAATGAAGTGCTATAATTTAATTAAAGGACCAAGCCTATGGCAACAAAAGAATAGCAGAAACACACATACGTAAGAAAAAACCTTATTACCTTATTTATTTCACATT
>CAYYNL010000338.1:0-2126 GCA_964472925.1 uncultured Fibrobacter sp.
GTGGATAACCTTCTATTCCAGTATCAGTTTATCAGATGCCCACAGACTCAGAGGTGAAAACAAATTTACCTATGAATGGAATTCTCCATTCTCATCCAGAACCGGCGTTCATCTGAACTTTTTCAAAAAAAATGTTTCATCTTTATTTCAGTTGGAACAATAGAAGCGGCAATTGCTATTATGATTTATCATCAGGAAAATATACTCCTCTGCCTACAGTCAACACTCATGATCTTAGCATCCAGATACGATACCGTAATAATATCAAATGTGAAAAAAAACAGGAATTAATATCAAAACAATATCTAAACGAAGAACCTGAAATGTTAAGAATGTTAAAGTCAGGCCATAACCAACCAGTCCTGGCAATTAAGGGCCGCACTTGGTAAAACAAAGAGAATTAAAGTAGTATCAGTGAAAATTACATTGGTTATTTCTTTTTTAGTGCAAACTTTTGAGTGGGAAGAGGGCTGCACACATAAAATGTGCAGCCAAGCAAGTCAAAAAAGGTCAGAGGCAGTTATTGAGCTGTAAGAAGCCCCAGCTTGTATGGGAGCAAATTATACTCACCTCCGGAATTAGGAGCTTTACCCTGATATAAAAATTTCAGGTTGCACATATCCAGCTCTTGAGTTTGATCAGGATTTTCTCTAATCAGTTCTCCATGGCTAACATCATCAGTCCAGTCAGTTACACCCTGAGGATACGTTACATTTTTTGTACCTGCGAATGGATTATTCTGACCAACCTTATAATCCTTCCATTCCCCTTCGATACCTTCAGAGGTCCAGGCGCTAAAGTACCTTGGATTTCCCATTCCTTCAACAACGTGCAGGTATGTATTAGCTGTTCCTTTGACCTTATAATGGGAACTTCCTTCAAAAATTATGTTTTTATCCAAAGATTTTACTACTACATATGCACCGAAGCCATCGGGAAATTTATCAAGAGTGGTTTTGGCCCGGTAGACCTTGCCATCATCACCTGTAAAGAAAAGATAAAAGTTTTTATCATCTGCGATAGGCCAGTAATCGATTGGAAGTGAAGGAGCATTTGGTATGCCGTTGGCATAGAATGGCTTGGGAGTTGACCATGAATAGGGATCATCGGGAGTCTTAGTTGTAGAATAAGCCGGGGGCTGCTGCTGCCAGATAAGATACCAAAGATCTTGCGGTGCGAAATAGAAAAGTTCCGGAGCACATTTATAGCCGCTAAATCCTGGCACCTTATCCATAAAGATTGGTGTGGCATCTTTAGCCTCAGAGAAATCATTAAATTGTATAAACTGCATGTTAAATGTACTGGTAGAGGTGTTATAGACTGTGCAGTAGATCAGGTATTTACCTTTGTATTTCTGGATTGTGGGATCTTTGACTGAAACTATTTTGTGTGAGGCATCGGGTTTGATGTCTACCAGAATACCTGAAGACTGCCATTTTATAGAAGTTGGCAAAGGACAGGTTTTTTCGTTTTGTTGCATGACTATTTCAACATTGGTCATATCACTGGAAGTCATTGAGAAGCTGGTATCACGGTAATCTGTTTTTTTGAACAGAAGTGTAGGGAAGGTTGTTGCTTGTGCTGTCTTAGTAATTGCAAGATTGCTTATACTATGTGAGGGTTTCATGTATAAACCATGGGGGCCCCAGCCCATAGAAAAATATTGCTCGTTGTCAGAGTGACTGATTTGCAGAAATACAATTTCTCTACTTAATTTAGAAGGAAATGCAGCTTTTGCGATTCCTTTGGTTGAAACAACCTTATCAGTCCACAAAATGCGCCCGCTACAATCGAATAATGATAATTTCAACGCTCCATCCCAGGGTGAGCTGACCAGCAGTTCTCCCTTTTCAAATTTTGCAGAATAGGAACCTGATCTGTTTTCTTTTATAATGTTTTTTGAGGAGGTTGGTGATTCCAAAGAGAAATTCCCATTATCATCGGTAATATAGGAATAATTGGCGGAGTCTTTTACAGTCACACTGACACCAGATAATGCAACTCCTGCTTTTGTCTTTACTGTTCCGGAAATGGACCATCCGTATGAGTTTATACTAAATGCTGCAAGATAAGCAGTCAGAGAGATTATTACAGCTCGGCTTCTCCAAACACCTTTTTTTGTGTTC
>CAYYNL010000339.1:0-2080 GCA_964472925.1 uncultured Fibrobacter sp.
AGGTCTTGTTCCACCTGTTCCATGGTTTGCCAGGGTACTTGTTGGTTCCATTCTGATATATATGCCTGTGGAATCATAAATCAATATCAATTTCAGTGTTTACAATTACTTTCCAACGATTATCGGAAGAGAAGCCTTTTGTTTCTGCCGATGCTTTTAGCGGTATCCGGAACAGCCTGGATTTGTTCTTCTCCATCGCTTTGTATAAAGTATTGGACAATTCGGTATTTGAACAGGCAAATTCCAGCAGGTAACCCAATCGTTGAAGCGTGGTAACGGCTGCATGAGCCAGAATATCTTCATTAAAATCAGATGGTTTAAGCACTTCCATCAATTCAAATAATACTGTGGCAGCACGGTTTAAGCCCCCAATGCGCCTTTCGAATTGTACAAGGTCGGTAGCTGTGAGTATTGGGTTGGAAATGGTAAGATACCCGGCTTCGGTTTTGCGTTTCTCCAATAGTTTTTCAGGAATTTTATCGATGCTTACATAGTTGATTTTTAACCCTTTTTTTTGAGTGGCGCGCATGGCCGGGAAATTAGTCATTACATAATATTCCTGCGGTTGCTGGTGCGAAGCGCCATGATAAGCGGCAGCATTCAAAAGAGAGACATAATAAGGCCTATCAAGAAACTGAAAGAATGCATCTAAAAAAAGGGAAGGGGGTAATATACCCTTTAAAGCATATTGGGGTGACAGAATCAGGTAATATCCTTTATAAACAGAAATAATTTTCCCTTTCTCCGTTAAACGGCTTATTGCCCGTTTTATGGCAATTTCGGTATAACCGGGCAATTCAATTTTAGCCGATTCAATAGAAAATGCGAAAGTTCCCCTTGATTGAAGCAGTTCAATCCATGTAAGAATCCGTATTTCTTTTTGCCCATCCATGTTAGAGTAAATATTTGCGAAAGATACCTTTTTTCGGTGATTATCGCAAAATTTCTATCTTGTATATTTCGGCTGAACAGGTTTGCCCCTAGGGTCCATAGGCACAAAGTGCTCCTTCGGAGACTCCTTCGGAGGGACCCTTCGGGTCGAAATTTGTTCTTCGGAATTTGCTCAGTATTACTGAATCCAATCAGCTTTGCTTTGAGCCGGCAAGCTCCCTCCGAAGGAGCACTTCGTGCCTTTGGGGCAAACCTGTTAAGACTCATTATAATCAAATTTCACCAGCACTTCCCAGAAACCTCCTTTATCAGGTCCCATACGACGAATGGCACCTATTGCCTTATGGTTTTCAAAATGCTCCTAAACGGATGAAGTACTTATTTTTAAGATCCCGGCGTTATCGGAAACACTTCGGCTATTATCTTCAATGAGAAGGCTGACTATATCCCGTTGCCTCTTTGTAAGTTCCACTTTGTTATTGTAACCATTACCGGTTTTCTTACCGGTTTTCTTACCGGTATCCTAACTAGTTTGCTTACCGGTTTTCTTACCGGTTTTCTCACCACCTTTCATACCATCTGGAGAAGCGGTTATCATACCAGCAGTTACACCACTTGCGGTGGTAGTTTCATTAGAAAACAGTTCATCCTGAGATAGGAGCTAAAAAGCAACAACGGTATAATCAATTTCCTGAGTAAATCGGGCGCAAAACCCTTATAAGATTTCCAACCACGGATCATCCTGGTAAAACCGGTACCGGCATTTTCGGCAAGACGAACAGATCGAAAGAGTTTCGCAGGAATGGGGGTGCAAGGCAATGAAATATCTTACCGAATTGTTAAGATTCAGCATATCAACATTCTAATTGCTGCCTCGTACAAATAATTATCAGTAAACTTAGAGTAAACTATCCGTGAACGTCACGTGAACCGAGATTGATTTATCGTAAACTTGAGGTAAACTAACAGTAAACAATCAGCAAATGCGAGACTGATATACTTACTATTTAAATTGACCGTATGATATTTTTTACTATTATTATACTTTAATTTTGACCACAGTCATCGAAAAAAATAACAATAGCACATTCATTGATTTTAAAAATAAGCCAATTTTTAGATAATCAAGCATGAAAATCACTGTTGTCCGATAAAAATGAAGAGTTAGAAAGTTTTTGAAAACTAACCA
>CAYYNL010000340.1:0-2030 GCA_964472925.1 uncultured Fibrobacter sp.
AATCTCATCGGGGTGTCCTTTCTAAGTTAATGTTTATTTTATTTATTTACAAACCCAGTTTGTGACACCACTCTTTGTCAAGTCTTATTTAATTTTTTTGTTTTTTGAACAGAAATTATTTGGAATGCAAACTGGATTTTCCACAGCAAATAGTATTATTAATTTTCCAATATTTTTACAAGAAATGGTTATGGCAATATGGTTAATAATCAAAGGGTTTAGTCCATCTGCAATCAGTTCTAAGTTTCTATAATATTTGAAAAAAACGACTCCCTAGCACTTTATATAACATTGGCTTAACACTCCGCTGCGCTCAGGAGTACCTCCGCCAACGTCGTTAAGCCAAGGAACCTTATGTGCAATACTGTGCGGATCAAGACAGCTAATAATCGTGCTTGAAAAGAAAAAGGAGAAATGATGAATAGGTTAGTGTTGATTTTAGTTTCTTTATTTGTGATCTTTTTTGATATGCGTGCCCAAGATTCAACAATGTCCATTGAAGATGAAATTAAAAATGCCAAAGAAAGCCCAGTTGTCACCATTTTGAATTCAAGACAATTATTATTGTCAAAGATCAAGGCTAACGATTTTGACAAGGTTTCTGAGCTTATTCATTATCTTGATAGCAGTATAGATACAAGCACTTATGCTGTTCTTTTTCCATTCGAAAAAGTACTAATCGATCTTCTTATTTATCGGTTCGTATACATTAGAAATTCTGAATTGCTCGATTCAATAATGATCCAAAGGGAAAACAGCAAGATTTACCCACAAGAGGATGGTCTATTTGTTGAATTGAAGAAAATGCTTGAAAAGAATCGTAATCAAATTGATGAGAAAGCCAAAACATCCGGATTAAACGAGACTGAAAGAGCATTTATCGCCTTATTCATTGATGCAATGGTGACTGATAGCCATAATCGACAGGACGTTTTAAACGAAAAGGCAGATTTATTCTTAACAGCATATCATGGATCAAAATTTACCAATTTTACAAGGAATTATATACGATATGTCTATAAACCGTCTAAGTTAGGAATTGGGTTTGCATTTTTCTCGGGTCGAACATTTATGACTGGAGGTCTTAAAGAACATTTCTCTGACCATTCACCATTTGGGGTCATGTTCGATTTTTATTACAAGAATTTTGTACTGTTTCTTATTGACCATATTGGGATACCAAGTGATACAAAAAATGATTTTGTAGTAAGTAATGACATATGGCCGAAAGGAACAGCGGTTAATATGTTTCTGCCTTCTCTTGAAGTAGGATATCAATTTAATATCATAAATAGAGTCTTCATATCCCCATTTGTTGGTATTTCCTCTCAGTATTTCACAGCATGTGAGGCAGAAAAGGACAAAGGAATAGACGTTGAAACACCATGGACTGCTGCTTTCACTACGGGATTGAATACAGACATTGCCATTATTTTAAGGAAAGGTCGTACTAACTTTCCCATGGTATCAAAGAATGAAACAGCTTATTGGACACTACGAATTCGAACCGGATATTCAGACGCAAGATTTGAATCAGGCTATAGCAAGGATTTTTCAGGTGGGATTATCTTTGTTCAAATTGGCATAGGTGGATTTGGACGTTCAATAAAAAGAGATTTATAAAGTAAAAAATTATTGCGGCCACCCATGGCCGAAAGAGCCGACCGTTCTTGTCAACGGTGTTCCCGTAATTGTACTGGGTGATATGTTCCTCTATGTTGGCACACCAACGACGGTTGTTCTTGGAAGTTTCAATATTCTTTTTGACAGATGATTATGAAAGGCAAGGAAAAGAATCTTGTTTACGAGTTTCGCGAAGCGAGAGCGGAAATCTGCTCGCGTTAGATACATATAGAAAGCGGCAATGCGCTGGAAATATTGATACCGGATTCCCGGAAACTCGAAATTACTGTGGACGACTACACACCTGCGATATTGAGATGAAAGGATAAATCGGATAATGGGAACGATATATGCCAACGATGCGGTACGGATTAAACCGAAGAAAATCATTGTCGCGCACGGAATAA
>CAYYNL010000341.1:0-2015 GCA_964472925.1 uncultured Fibrobacter sp.
TTTTGGTGTTTTCTTTAATGACGTGTTTGTAAGAGGAAATTAAAAAACCAGCAGTACCGCAGGCGGGGTCTAAAAACGTCTCGTGCTTTTGCGGGTTTACAATCTGCACCATAAAATCAATAATGTGCCGGGGAGTTCTAAACTGCCCCGCATCACCCTGACTTCCCAAAACCGAAAGGAGATACTCAAAGGCATCGCCTAAACGCTCCGAATGATCATAGGAAAATTCATTGATCGTTTTTAAAAATAGTTTTAATGTTTCTGGATCGCGGTAAGGCAGATAGGCATTTTTAAAAATATCACGGAATAATTGCGGTAGTTTAGAATTCTGGTTGAGTTTTACAATTGCTTCAGCATAGAGATTGAGCATTTCATGGCCGCCAATGCGTGGGTCAAAAATCTTACTCCATGCGTAGCGCTTATAATCGCCGCTAAAGAATCTCGGTTTTCCTCCAATTTCAACCGCTTCCCTGTCCATGTCATCCATGAATTTATAAACAAGCGCAATCGTAATCTGCTCCACCTGACTTTTAGGATCGGGAACTTTGCCTACAAGTATATCGCGGGCAGTGTCAATTCTTCGTTTGGTTTCGTTATCTAACATATAAAATCCTTTTATTTCACACAGAGTTCACTGAGCTACTATTTTTATGAGAAAACTATTATTAATAACCATTTATAATTCTCTCTATTCCGTCTTTTAGCAAAACTGCATTAAAGTTTATTAACAAACCTAACCTAATATTGGTAAGCTTTAAATAAGTAAGTAATTGTTTCGAATAAACCGGATTCATCTTTTCAACTGATTTTATTTCTATTATTACTTTGCTATCAACTATTATATCAGCACGAAAACCGGCTTCAAGAATTACATCTTTATATTTAACTGGAATTATTTGCTGATTTGTAAAAGGAATATTTCTTTGTTTCAGTTCATAACATAATACCTGTTCATATAAAGATTCCAAAAGCCCGGGACCTAAAATTTTATGAATCTCTATACAACCGCCGATAATTTTTTCTGTTAATTCATTCTCAATCATATTCTCTGTGTTCTCTGCGTGACATACACAGTTAAGCCACAAACTTGTTAAGCGGTACAAAGTCTTTAATGTATTCGGGAATTGCATTACGCAGTTCAGGCGTTAGTTTCTTGAATGCCTCACCGTAGGGCGAAACATTGAGTAACGCAAAATCTTTGTTGTCTATGATAGCCCTGAATTCCGCATCAAGAATGTATGCCTTAAAAACAGTCTTGGCGTAGGTAAAATATTCTTCTTTTGGCAAATACCTGCTGTCGAACTTATCGAACTCCTCATCCAACAGTTCATTTTTTGTCTTGAAGTAGGGAATCATGCCGAATATCTTTTCAATAATTTCCCGCATGGAAACACGGCGGTCTATCTGGATTGATGAACGGAGTTTCTCAAGGGTAAAATATTCCTCTGGTTTATTAAGAACATGCTTCTCAAGGTAAGCCATGAGTTCATCCCATTTGCCTGCTTCTGCCTGCTCTTTCAGTACAGGATGCGCGATGATTGTCTTTTCAAATTTCTCGAAATACATTCTGTCAATCTTCATTCCATTAAGACCGACAACAGTTTCTTCAACTTTTAATATTGAGTCAGTTCTTGTAGATTGATATCCTGAAGGAGGAGGTGGTGGTTCCGGGCCATCTCCGCCACCATTACCTGGTTTTGGCAGCTTGAGCACTTCATCATAATTAAACTTCTCTTCAAAATATTCGCAGTTAGCAAAAAAATCGAACATTTTGAAATTCTCTTTTTGTTTGTCACCCGTCTGTTTTTTTAATTGCGGATCAATAATTTCGTTAGCAAAATCATGCTTTCTTGTGCCTCTCCCTTTAATCTGAATAAAATCAGTCGGCGAGAATATTGGCCGCATCAGGCAAAGGTTGAGTATATCGGGGCAATCATACCCTGTGGTCATCATCCCGACCGTTACACAAACACGGGTTTTACTGGTTTTATAGGACGGATTAAAATTCCCGGTTC
>CAYYNL010000342.1:0-1986 GCA_964472925.1 uncultured Fibrobacter sp.
ATGCCCTTTTACTGATTACCCCTGAACATTAAAAATTTTTAAAGGCAAATTACTGGTTATCTTTCATAGATGATCAGAAATATTTGTGAAGCATCCAGTAGCGAATTAACCGAAGAAAATATAGTAAGGAAGGAAAAGGAGGAAGGGCAATGTTCATTGCCCCAGAGATAAAAGGTTTTCATTTCAAAATTTTACCTCTGGGAATTGTATTCAAGAAAGATCCCCTTTTTAGTGAAAGACCCTTTAAAGTAAGAGAAACTTATCTACTTTTTTCACCTAAATAAAAGTGAAACTATCGCCTTAAGCTATTGAAACCAATTTCGCATAGGTTAAAAATGAAAACAACCGATTTATCTGAAGTTTTCTTTTCAGATAACTATTTCCGTTTTTTTCAAAATCCTCATTGAATTAAAGAATGGTCTAGTGATTTTTGAATGGGCCATATAGTTACTTTTCAGGATCCAGTCATATTCCCCAGAGATGATTTCTCGATGTGTAAACGTTTTATCTCTGGGGCAACCCACTGGAACGGAAATTGCAGCCTTATTTCTCAAATCCACCTCAAAAAGGAAAATATATCCATGAGTACAAAACCAAGAATCGTCGCTCCTGGCGTTATCTATCAGGTCTACTCTAAGGGTGTTCAGGAACTACAAATATTCAAAAAAGATGAGATAAAAACCTTCTTTCTCCAGCAGTTAGCCAGAACTTTAAATAAATATGATTTCACGTGTCTTGCATTTTCCATTTCTTTAAATCAGTACCATCTTGTTCTTCAGTCCAATAAGCAGTCTATCTCCCTTGCCATGCAACATTTTAATTCCATTATTGCCAAAAGGGTTAATAAAATCCTGGGCCGTGGAGGCACTGTTTTCTCCTCCCGTTTTAGTTCGGTAATAGTAGAAGATGATCAGCTTAATAAACTTATCCGTGAAGTTCATCTGGAATCAGTGCAATTTGGTGAAAAGACCCTGAAAGAACTTGAACACTATAGATTTTGCAGTCATTCGGTTTTTATGGGAAACAACACTTCTGATCTGATAGATACAGAGGTAATTCTAAAAAAAATAGGTATAGATTCAAAAGAGAAATATTGCCAATTTATAACAGATACAGAGAATATCGGCGATGATTTCACCTCTAAACTTAAAGATATCAATAATGCAAAGCAGGGATTCAGGGAACCACAATTGTATGTTATTGGAAAGCCGGAGTTTGTTAAAAAAGTGATTGAGTTAGACAATTGCAGGCGCTTACAAATTGCCCGCTATATCAGTGAAAGCATAAAAATGGAAACAATCCATGAAAAAATTGTCAAATTGCTGATTATGGAAAATGAAGATCTTTTTCGTGCCGGTCAGTCCAATGTCAGATCTACAGGAAGAGAACTTTTTGCTTCCATCTGCAAAAGTCTATATGAATTCAGCGGAGCAGATGTTGCCAGGTATTTAAGAGTTACAGATGCAGCGGTTTCCAGAATGCTTAGCAGATTTCGGAATGTAAAAAATAAGGAGTATCTTATCCAGAAAGTCTTGGAAGAGATCTCCTAAAGAATATTGCTGAAAATTAAATAGGGTGCATTTTATTGATCTGTTTTATAAAGCTGATATTCCTGTAATTTTTATGCTTGTAGTAGAAAAAATGTTATTTTGGCTTCGTTATCTGACTTATTGCATAGAAGCATTTTGCTATGCGAATTTTTCAGGGTGAAGTGGTTTATATTCCGCTCAAGAGCAAGAAAGTGTCTGAAACTCCCCATATCCCAGAGATAACCTCTTTTTACGTTGGGATTTTAACTTCGGGGAGAGATTATAAGGACATTTTTCTAAATCATCTATTGTAACCTATTTTTCTATCTGTATCAATTTATGTAAGTTCCCGATGAATAGAATTATTTGTTTTCCAGATTGAAGAAAGTCTTTCCTTTTGCCCTAATCCTTGTTCATTGTGTCTACCCCAGAGACAATTTGTTTGCACTTAAAAAAA
>CAYYNL010000343.1:0-1985 GCA_964472925.1 uncultured Fibrobacter sp.
GTGGATTTTCTACTGCTTTAACAAAATTTACTATCTCGCGTTTTTTCATTTTGATATTACTCATAAATGCCTCCCATTATAGTTTTGAAACATTGTAATGTATTAAATATTTATTAATATCACATTTCACCCATTCAGGCTCATAATATACAGTTCGGAATGCTTTATATATTGTCCCCTCTTCAACTTTCCATCCATCACCTGTTTGTTTTTTTCTTTCGATCATGTTGTTATATACCAACTCAAATATATCAGTTCGATCAGCATTATAAATAAACCAATCAAAAAACGGTACAAGTATAGGCTTATCTTCAAGCACCAGTGTTTTATCAATTACATTTACATCCCAATCAACATAACAATAATATGGATTCTTTAGTAATGTTTCGGTTCTAAGATAATCACTTGCAATTCTTGACGATAAACCGTCTATTTGTAAGTCATCGGGTAAACTGTTTATAGCTTTATAATTATACCCCTGATATTTGCACCAATCTTTAACAGATTCGATATCAGCTAATCTTGCTTCTGGTATGTTTTTTTCTATAATTATCTGAAAAACCGTCATTCTATTTAAACACCTATACAAAGAACATTATCTGTTGTTCTACGCCAAACTTCTCCTGCGGCAGCCCCTGCATTAGCTTGTGTAGTTCCAGATTTCAAGTTTGGAAGAAACAATGGTTTACTAATTTTTGCTAATGTTGAACTAACTCTCATTGCTTCGAGAGTTGGCCCGATTGCATCTGCTGCACCAACAGGATTACAATACATCGCAATCGACCCATCAGTATGAAAAGCTATTAAACTACTGCCATAATTTTTACAATATTTCCAAGCCCCATCAAAATACAAATTGTGTATTAAATATGTTTCTTGATTATCTGTACCATAAGGCATTATTGTAAACATATCAGACGCAGCCATCGACCAATAATTCCCTTTTGATAGCACCTCGCCATTAGCTTGCAGTCTATTTGTATAAAATGTTACTGGTGCGCTTATTTCATTATATACTATTCCAAATTTCATCAGATCATACATACTTCCATTATATTCTCTAATGATCTTTAATGTGCCTGATGTTGATGATCTTGCTAAATAATGTGCATGAGGTCCAAATTGAGATGATGATGTTGATATTTTTATACCGCCAGACGAATAAGGTTGAATAGTTAATAAAGCATTTGTAGACTCTAATTTAAGATTATTGCCAAATATATCTGATTGTGAAGTTATGGTACCATCAACTGTCAAATTTCCTGTAGATGATAAATTACCAGTGATTGCAGTTTCTCCGGATACTACTAACCCGCCTGTTATTTGTCCTACAATATTAACATTGCCATAAAAATAAGTTCTAGGTATTGTTCCTTGATCATTATAGAGTCCAAAAGAGCATATATCAACAAATGAACCTGGTGTTGTTCCACTTTCAGATTGTATTGTAATCTCTTTATTATAATTAGTTCTAATTAACCTATCTCCACTTGAATCCACTCCTATAGTAAATCCATCATACGCATCAGAAGATCCGGTTGAGTCTGTTGTTATCTGTAAAAATGCGCTTGAAGTACCGTGTACATGTAATTTGTTCTGAGGGGTTGGCTTGTTTATTCCGACGTTACCATTCAATAGTAATGTGCTTGCACTTAAACTAAGTGTACCAGCAGCACTAAATCCAGAATCATAAACAGTTATACTATTAAGGCCATCAATATTTTTCAAATAGGCCTTATTACCAGCACTAGCGGCGTCCCTGTCAATAACCTCAAAAGCAGTTCCACCTCTATCTATTAAATACAATTTATTCCAAATAAATAGATCACCTTTTATCGATAACGGATCTGATATTGGTGTTATCGACCTGATTTTTATGTGATCTCCACCAAGTACCAATCCTGCTTCGGCGATATTCGGGGTATATGTAATATCATCCTGAGCCCATCCAGTGGGAGTTCCTTCCAATACTGGCGCTACATCAT
>CAYYNL010000344.1:0-1979 GCA_964472925.1 uncultured Fibrobacter sp.
CGTTATGCGCAAGCATTTGAGAGCATAGTATGGAATAAAAACAGAAGGCGTGGATACTTTATGAATGAGATAGAATTACAGCTACCAACTTTAGAGCATAAAATAGCGGCAGAAAATTTCAAGAGAGAATTTCTTGAAAAACAAGAAACCATTATATATGGAAGTGCTTTATTTGATCAAATGGAATACGAGCAATGGTTGATACATAATACTAACAATCGACAAGAAAGTACTGTTAGTAGTAATTGGGTGCCAGCATCTACATTTTTTGCTGTCAGAAAACAAGACTTAAAAATTGTGGGAATGATTGATATTCGGCACAATTTAAAAAATGATTTCTTAGCGCAATACGGTGGTCATATAGGCTTTTCTGTCCGACCAAGTGAAAGGAAAAAGGGCTATGGAACAGAAATCTTGAAAATGGGAATTGAATATGCTAAATCGTTAGGTATTAATAAGCTGATGTTAGGATGTTTTTCGGACAACTTGCCGTCTATCAAAACAATAGTAAAATGTGGTGGAATACTGACAGAAACAAAAATATACTCAGAAAGTCAACTTTTAAATATTCCTAATACGCAAGGTATAATAGTACATATTTATTGGATAAAATTATGAATAAATAAAAAACAACTGCCTGCACACAACAGCGGCTATACGCCATTTAAACGGCGCATAGCCAAGAAGCCGTTGTAAAAAAACTGCCCGTTCTGAAGGGGAAGAAAGGCAGATTGGCGGCGGCGGAAGAAGAAAACCGTAAGGAACATCTTTAATGATCGACAAATACCAAAATGACAAACAACAAGAAAAGGTCCATAAAGCGTGCAGAAGTTGTGGCAGCAACCTATGCGAAGGGCTGTACTGGAAGAATATAATCGTATCACCGGATTTTTTCGCAGTACCCTTCAACTTGCCCTCTGAGAACGGATGATGAATATACCATAACCAGCGAGCTGCACCGTTTATCGAAATATGAGGTATCCCGGATTTTGGGCGACGTACGGGTGGAACAAAACTACACACCCCGTTATGTGTATACGGCTAATCATAAAATAGAAGAGATCGAATATATTCTGAGCCATTTTCTGCAGAATAAATGTGCAATAATCTGCAGGTCGGCGAATCCTTAGTACGAGCCGTGGAAGCTGTTTGGATTCTGGGCAAAATGCGGTAGAAGATTTGATTTTCAGAAAAAGGACGAAGAAAAAGAGGAGAAGTTCGCGACCAATGCCCTTGCTGATGAAACTCCTCCCCCGCATTTCCCGTTGAGAATAACCGGTATCCACTGGTCGCAACCAATTCCAAATATGATTTATTATGTCCTAACAAATTATTAAAAAAAATGGAGTAGATGATGTCCAAATTATTCTTAATAATTATTATGTTATTCCCTGTTTGTTATGCTTCCGAATGTGATTCAACACATAATGAGTGTTTAGCTTACCAGTCTACACAGGAACAGGTTGAGTGCTTAATTGCTGAGACCGCCTGTTGGGATAGCTTGTTGAATATAAATTATAAGTTATTAATGAAGTTACTAACGGATATTGAAAAAGATAAATTACGTATTGCTCAAAGGAATTGGATTACTTTCAAAGAAAAGGAAATTGATTTTTTGGACCAATTATTTAGTTGGAATCCCAAAACAAAGGGAACAATAGTGAAACTTTATCGGGTTAAACATATTATGGAATTAACAAAATCAAGAGCATTAGTTCTCAAAGAATATTATCAGTCGATAGAAGATTCAACTAAATAAATGCCCAAAAGTCCAAGAGCCGCCGAAGAAGAAATAGCCAAATCAAAACTGGCAGCACATCTTACAACAGCCGCAGCCCAAAATACCCGCTTGAGTAAGGGATAGCGCCTACATGCCTTCGCTTTGCTCGCATTCCGGAGGATTTATTGGCGAACGCTTCGGGCGGGTGCTGTCCAGCCTGAAATCGGTTCCAGTTATTATCTTTTCCTTTTTGGTATAC
>CAYYNL010000345.1:0-1973 GCA_964472925.1 uncultured Fibrobacter sp.
TTAACGGAGTTCTGGGTAAAGCAAATAGAAATAGACAAAAAATAAATTGCACGCTAAATTATTAAATGATATACTTAATGAAATATGGAATGTGTAAAAAAAAGCAGGAGTTATATATGTTTCGGGTTTTATCAGATGTAGACTTTGATATACAATAAGAAAGTTCAATCACCCCATATTTCTTCAGATCGCATCTGCTAAAGAGTATTAAAACAATCGGTTATTGTTTGATCGTTGTAACACGAAACAATTATGGTCGGCATAAAATTTCAATTACGCTTAATCAGGAGAAACGATTTAGTGTGAAAAACATTGGAGTCTGGTGGCATTACAGGTGTATACAAAATGTAGTAATAGTGCTTATCCACTCAACCTGTATGGAAAAGGTAAACATAGGAACTGAATCGGAAAAAGTTTCTAGACAACTATGATCAGTGTAAATTATAATGAAAGTCTGAATAGAATATCTGATGATACAGTAGCTGAGATAATCGGAGTATCAAATACAGTAAAGACTGTTAAGTCTAGAATAATACAGTTTGGAAAATTAGACACGCCGGTTTTAATTTCCGGAGAATCCGGAACAGGGAAAGAACTGGTAGCCAGAGCCATACATAAAAATTCAAGAAGAGCTGACAAACCCTTTATTGCTGTAAATTGTGGTGGATTGCCACCAGCATTGATTGAATCTGAACTATTTGGACATACGCAAGGATCTTTTACCGGAGCAACCAAAACCAAAAATGGATTAATTGATGCAGCAGAAGGTGGTACGTTGTTTCTTGATGAAATTGGTGAGCTTCCGTTGACTTCACAATCGGTTTTTTTGAGAATACTTGATTCGGGAGAGTATTATAGAATAGGAGAAACAGTTCTACAAAGGGCCGATGTGCGTGTGGTAAGTGCAACTAATCGTAACCTGGAAGAGATGATAGAGGAGGGAAAATTCCGTAAGGATTTATTCTACCGACTTAAAGGAAGTTGTATTCATTTGCCTCCATTGCGGAAAAGGAAAGAAGATATTCCAGAGTTAATCAGCTATTTTCTTAAAAATCGTTACAGGATTTCACAAACTGCCATGCTTATGCTTCAACAGATGGATTGGCCTGGGAATATAAGAGAATTAAAAATGACAATTATATCATTGGCAGGGATGTGTCAAAACAATGAAATAAATGAAGAAGATGTTTCTTCATTGCTTGATCTGAAAAATGATCATCTGTCTTCTACCCAAATAAATCCGTTTCATATTGAAAAAGAAGCTCTTATCAACAGGTTCGAAAAAATATACCTGTCAAGGCTAATAAACCTCTCTGGTGGAAATATTACTAAAGCTGCTCAAATTTCTGGTCTGACACGAAAACACCTCAGAGCTCTCCTTAAAAAAACAAACCTGTATAATGCTTAAGAATGACATTTGTCATTCTGGTTAAAAAAGCATTGTGTCTGAAGAAGTTGATCAAAATGCTTTTTACCTATATTATGCAAGCGATGATAAATCTTTTGTACTAATATAAGGATACAGCAGTTCATTCATCGGAACTTCCAGTATCCACTCAAAAATACCACAAAAAATCAATAGTTTATACTGATAGCCATCTTTCAGAGGTGGATACTGCAGGTACTACCCTTCAGAAAATTAACAAATAAACCAGACGCTAAGTTATTGATAATCAGCAGAAGATCAAATTGTCAATTATATGGCATTGTATTTGTTGGTGTTAATATGAACATAAAAATAAGTAAACAGAATATAATGGAGATAAAAGTGAAAAGCAGGTTACTTGTAATTGATTCAGAAAAATTCGATCGCGAAATGATGTATCGAATTTTTGGAAAAACCTATTTGGTAAAGTTGACCAAAGATGTGCATGCTTTAAAAAAAGTGATGGAAAGCTTTGATCCAGCGGTTGTCTTTTATGAACTGCGCAATAATGACATTGATAAGATTAATGAGCTGTTTACAACTGTGG
>CAYYNL010000346.1:0-1963 GCA_964472925.1 uncultured Fibrobacter sp.
TCATTCTCATCCGGTTGAGGGCTGTTGTGGGCTAAAGAAAGATCAACCATGGCAGTGATAAGTAGCTTTAATTTTGCAGAATCCGGAAGAGCGGCGATCGAATCCTGATTCAAGGGGTCAGTTGTCCCAGAAGGCATAGCGGTTAAGGCATAGATAGTAGAAATAATGTTCATATATCCAATGTCTTCAGAGATACCCACAGGGCTCTTTAAAGTATCCATAACCAGTCCGGCTGTATCTATCAAAGTCACATTGTAAGGCTGTAAACTATTTCTTTGCTGTTTTTCTCATTTATTCTTCTTGCGCGGTAAAGAAGGTTCTCACCTTTACCACCCGAATGGGAAATAGTTTTTCGATGAAAGTGGGAAATATTAAATCAATATTCAGAGTGGATAGATGGCTCCTGTGATGACCATAAATGAAGGGAATCGAAAAGGCTGGCGACTTTTAAAATATCACCAATTTACAGATCTTCTTTTTACAATATATTACCATAGCTCTGTAATCATCTGTTAATTACAAATATTTCACCAGTATTAGAATCCAGAAACAGAAAAATGAATAACCTGTCTTTCCCTTTTTGTACAAACATAGAAGTCGACCAAACCCAACTTGGGATTTTGGCTCTTTTTTGCTGAAACAAAAACATTCTTTCAAGTGTTATATCAGATACATCAACACTAAAATATTCAGCTATTTTTTTTATTGCTTCCTGCTTTGAAATTCGAGGCTTATAATTCATATCATATTTTTGGTAAATTTCACATTCGAATCGACAAATTTCACCAGTTTCTATTGATATAGAAATTTTGGCATGCCTGTTATCATAGACATCACTTTTTTGCTTGGGACGGTATTTAACATAATATCTGTAATTCCCTGTTTCTATACTGATACTGTCATAATCTTTTATCTTGTCTTTTTTACCACAAATATCTAATATTTCTTCAAAAAAGTATTTTGACCTTTTTATTAAATCATCATAAGTAATAGCACTATCGATATCCTTACATGGTAATTTGGGAATGATCCAACTAATATTATCGTTTTCAGAAAAATGGTATTCAACAAATTTATTTTCATATACAAAACTATTAATTGGTTTAATCTTAACAATAAACTTCATCGGGTATACAATTTTATCGCAATCACAATATTTACTTTCATATTGTGATATGATATTATCAAGTTTGTTTATTTTATCTATATGAGAATAAATCCTGTACATATCATTCTTTACAGAATCTTCGGTTGCATATATCTCATATTTCTCATTCTGAAGTAATAGTATTTCAGCATATAAATCAGTAATTATAATTACCATCAAGAACCAAATATACTTTAGCATAAATAACCCTTATTCTTTAATTTAATTATTCGTTCGTTCCATATCTTGCTGGAAGTAATTTTACAGATTTATCATTAAATATAATAATGGTATTAGCATAAGTATCGAGTAATCTTTCATTAGTGGTTTTATCTCTGAATGCTTCAAATAATTGTTCTTCATCATCCATATTTGTAAATTGTATCATTGAGTTTATCGCATCACTATATGCAGCTTCTGCTGCTTTCTCAACAGTCTCACCTCTATTTAAATGTGTCCATAGGAAAGTGTTGAAAAAGGTCATGAATGATACCGGAACTCTTAGCTTTGTTGCCAATACGCAGTCAACACCTTGTTCAACGAGTGCTTGTGCTGTTGAATGGTTACCTACACCTGTTCTACATCCGATAAGTGCCGCAAACAAAACATCATCAAGATAACTGGAATCTCGCTCGCTTCCATCACATTTAAAATTTATGCAATGTGTATTAAAACTGTCAGTACAAATGTTAAATTCTTCACTACAATGTGCGAAAAGCCGTTCACCGTTAAATAAAGTTTTGCCAATAGTATCGCCAGAATACTCAAATAATGTATGGTGCCCCATAAGCCTGAATACTGCGCTTGAATTATTTA
>CAYYNL010000347.1:0-1946 GCA_964472925.1 uncultured Fibrobacter sp.
ACTTGATCTTAGGCAAAAATAAGAAAAGCGCTTTGGGAACGTTGGTAGAAAGAACGACTCGTTATACGCTCTTGGTGCCATTGGGGAACAAAAAAGATGCTATATCGGTTCGTGAAGCTTTTGCAAAAGCTTTTTTTCCATTCCCTCAGAACTCAAGAAAACGCTTACGTACGACCAGGGAAAAAATGAGTGAGCATCAACGCATCATGATTGATACTGAAATCCAAATATACTTTGCCCATCCAGCTTTTCCTTGGGAGTTAGGAACTAATGAGAATACAAATGGCCTGATTCGCCAATATTTTCCCAAAGGAACAGATTTTACGGAAATACCCATTGAAGATATTCAGAAAGTTCAGCGCAAACTTAACGATCGTCCTAGGGCTGTATTGGATTTTCTTAAACCTGATGAGTTTTGTTAATAAACTTGTTGCACAATATCTTTGATTCCACCCTTTTAATTTTTGCTATTTTTTCTATTAGTTGGTGTAACGTATTTTTATTGATGAAGAAGTTTAGCATACGATTTCTTCAACATCCTAAAATTAGAACCACTTGAAGATAAAACTCAGGCTTGAGTTGATGCGTATTGGTACGGTGATAAGCCCTTCAATGACTCATGGGGCCTTATGACATTGTATTCTTCCAAATATTGTACCGAAATATCTCTAACATTACTTTATGAATTTAATACATAGGCATCCAGAATATCTTCCCGAAAGTTACAATTGAATCATTCAATATACGCGTTTTGATCCGGTTTGCCAGGCTGAGAATGAGCCAATAGAATGTTGTGTTTCTGTGCCCATTCCTCTGACCGATAGGAAATAATTTCCGGCCCATTATCCATCCGTATTTGCTTGGGGCAACCACGCTATGAAATGATCATCTCCAGAACCCTTATTAAGCGTTCCGCATGCAAAGAAATGTCCACTTCGATCCACAATGTCTCACGGTTGAAATCATCCAGAATATTCATTGTTTGAAATGCTCTTCCGCTAACCAGGCTATCGCTCATGAAGTCGATTGACCACCTGGGTAGGCCCTCTCTGGTTGAATCAGTGGCAGCGGAATTCGGATTGGTAGTCGTTTTTAGGCTTGATTTCTAGATTTAGGCGTAAATCACAATAGACCCGTCGAATTCACTTATGATTCCATCCAAGAGCCTCATTTCTAAAATAATCACGAATTTTCCTGGATCCCCATTGAGGCTTTCTCACTGCCAGTTCTAGTAAAGCCTTGGCGATCTTCTCGTCCTTACTCTTTTTCGCCTGATACCGGTACACGGATCGGCTCAATTTCAACATTCCACATTGCCTGACGCTCGCTCAGTCTATACTCTTGCATAACATATCTCGCTAAATTCCGGCGAGAATTAGGCTTTATTGTTTTTTGAACAATATCCTCTGACGCTTGACGTTCCAGATTCAAATCGGCGAACTTTTGCTTGAGCAGTTGGTTTTCTTCATACAATTCTTTTTGTCGTTCTCAACGAACTGGCATCCATTCCGCTGTATTTTGCTTTCCACTTATAAAAGGCACTTTTACTAAATCCGTGCTTCCGGCTCAGATCTTCAACCGGTATCCCTGATTCCGCCTCTTTCAGGATCGTCACGATCCTGCCCTTCTGTGAACTTCATCCGCTTTATGTGGTCTTCTCCTAGTCTGATTTTGCCAGAAGTTTCCACTTCTAAATAGTATTATTTTATTAGATGGTTACCTATTCTGCTCTGTTGGCGGAAATAAGTAAAGATCGATAGATTGGTATATGTTATTTTTCTGATATAAACTGATTTTTTACCTTACTTCTGGAGACTCCTGACTTGAATTTACAGAAAGAATGTATCTAAATCCCTGGTAGTATTAAAATAATTTTTTATAAAACAAAATAATTATTTAATTTAGTAGAATTCTTCCTAAGTAAATAATTTCAATATTTCCTTTTA
>CAYYNL010000348.1:0-1927 GCA_964472925.1 uncultured Fibrobacter sp.
GTCCATGGGGAACAGGACGGAAAGGAAATCCGGTGTCACCGGTTCCAATGTGGCAGGGTTTAACACCGGGTTCGGCGCCACCGGATTATCCGCGTTGATGTTGTAGTAGAACTTCGGCAGGTCATTCTGGGAAAGGTCGAAACGGATCTGGTCTGACATGGTTTATCTCCTCTTTTGACTGAAAAATTGAAAAATGGATGGACTTCGATGGATTGGTCAACATTGCGGGTGGAACTGTGTGACGCGGCACCTCCTGGAAATAAAAAAGCGCATTCATCCCTTGTTAGGGACGAATGCGCTTGCATCCGCGGTGCCACCCTGGTTAGGCTGCCGTCTTAACAAAAATTCCCCGGTGATAGCACTCGGGGAAATAAGCCAGCCTCACTCTTTCAGGTACGGCGGGAAACCCGCGATACCTTTTACCCTGATAACGGTGGCAATTCCGGCGAGGGGTACTGGAAAAAAGATCGTTCTCCCTGCAACTCGGAGGTCCATTCGGCGTCGCTGTACGGGCAGGCTCTCACCACATCTCGCTGCTCTCTGTACCGCCTCGACGGCGCTTACTCGTCCTCGTCAACGTTTTTAACGTATTAGTCATTATTTTAGCGGGTAAAATTGTTTTGTCAAGAGGGATTCATAGTAATAAATCATTCTAAAAAATTTTTTCAGTATTTTTCAATTGTTTCATGCCGAACTATTTGGAGGGTTTATGGCAAACAAAAAACATGTTGTTCAGATTACAGAAATAAATTTTTCTGACAGATTTAGAAATTTTAATAAGAGATGGGAAATCAATAATCAAAATGTTGATTTTCAAAAATTTAGAAATCGAGTTATCGCTATTGTAGACCAAACAGCAGGTCTCTTTATCCTTAATAATCATTCTTTGACAGTTGATTATGCAATACTCATGGGGCATCGATTAGAACCAACATCAAGTACTGGAACAGATTTTGTTTTAATAATGCAAGAACTAAAATTCAGTTCCAATCCTACATACGAGATTTTAACTAAACCTCAAGATTTTTTAGAGTTCATTACATCACTTCAAACTCTTTTTTGGGTGTTAGAAAAATACAACTTTCCAGAAATTAAAAATTTTGCATTGGAAATCAAGAATGCAATTAGTATTAGCCCGGGCCTCAATATTGAAATAGGAATTCGCGGAAATACTATTACACTTTATCCCTCTAAGGCCAAAGAATTAGACGAAAAACTAATAAATGAAACCTTATTGTGGCTAGTGGAAAAACCAAAAGTTGCGAAACATTTCGAACAGGCTCTTACAATTTACCAAAATAAGGAAGAAGCAAAATACCGTAACCTATTAGACAATCTTCGATTTTCATTGGAAGAATTATTAAAAGATATTCTTCATAACGAAAAGACGCTTGAAAATCAAGAGAAGATTTTACTAAACTGGTTAAACCAACATGATATTAATCAAAATATCATTGGAATGTATTTGGAGCTATTGAAGAAATTTACTTTCTACCAAAACAACTCAGTAAAACATTCAGAAAAGTGGACCTTTATTGAAATTGAGTTTATTATCTACTTGACAGGCTCTTTTCTGAATTTCATACTTGAGATAGAAAGAAACGAAAAGTAGGATTTTTATTTTGATGACAATTTAAAATGAGGTCCCACATGACCACCCGCAAGATCACCCGTGTGACAAAAAGCCAGCCGACCCTCGAGGGCGCCGGCGTTCACCTGCGCCGGGCGTTCGGCTTCGGCGCCACCGAACTGTTTGACCCCTTCCTACTACTTGACGATTTCCGCGGCGACAGGCCCGAAGATTACATCAAAGGCTTCCCCTGGCACCCGCATCGCGGCATCGAAACCATCACCTACCTGACCGCCGGCTCCGTGGAGCACGGTGACAGTATGGGCAACCGCGGGGTGATCGGCCCCGGCGATGTGC
>CAYYNL010000349.1:0-1902 GCA_964472925.1 uncultured Fibrobacter sp.
GATCCCAAATTTGCAAAAGCGCTTCAGTGTCTTTGGCTTCTTCAATCTGCTCAATGAAAGTTTGGTTGTGTTTTTTGAGTTCAAGATAGACGAAATCTCCCGAATTATTTTTTTGAATTACTTTTTCAATTCTCTTTGCAGTAACTGTTTCAACATAATCCATTTGTTCGCATATAATAAATTGTCTTTCTCCGCCATCTTCTCTATTTAATTGTAATACTGCGTGTGCTGTTGTTCCGCTACCTGCGTGAAAATCTAAAACAATATCATCTTTTGCAGAACCTATAAGAACAAAGTCTTTTATTAATTCCAAAGGTTTTGGATTAGAGAAAACCTTTTCACCAAACAGTTCTTTGATTTGTGCTGTTCCATTTCCACTGCTATACTCAGGCTTGTAAAAAATTGTTTTTGGTTTTTTTGACGGTAGCTCTCCGAGTTCTGGACGTTGTTTTTTATATATTGAGAAGCTCCCATTTTCACCCGAAACTATAATGTTGTAGGGTTCATTTCTAACTTTCTTTTTTTGCCATCTCCAAGACATTTCAACACCGTCTGTAATTGGAAGCAATTCTATATCATTTATATTTATCTTTTTATTATCATCGGTTACATAAACATTTTTGTTTTCATCTATGAAAATAGGGTAAAACAAATTTGGTCTTTTTTCTCTTGGCGCATTTGCCCCTGTTGCTTTTAGATTAGCTCCTTTTTTGAAATAGCCAATCTCATCTTCTTCCCAATCTTTAAGCATACCTTCGGCATCAACAGGGAATTCATAAAAAACAGACTTTGTTTTGTTTTTTGCATAGACAATTGTGTATTCGTGTGTTCCTGCAAAGGCAAATTCATCATTATTGCCTTTCAAATTCATAATTGTTGGCAGAGTTGCTATAAAATTTTCTGTTCCAAAAATTTCATCTAAAATTAATTTTAAGTGTGCTTGCCCACCATCATCAATACTTATAAAAATTACACCTCTTTCCGAAAGCATTTGTTTTGCTTCTACAAGTCTATTTCTTAAAAAGACTAACCACGTTGAAAGTTTGAAACTTGAATTATATGTGAATGAATCTACGTTTTTGCTAGTTTTTGAAAAATAATACGGCGGGTCTATGTAAATCAGTTTTACTTTACCTGCAAATTCTTTTTTGAGCGTATGCAGGGCTAAAAGGTTGTTCCCTTTTATAATCAGGTTGTCGGTTATGGTTCCGTTTTCGTTTCGGTTAAATTGGTCAAGTGGTTTTTCTCCGTCCTTGTCAATGCGTTTAGCATTAGTCAAAACTTTTGGCTCTAAAAGCTGGGTAATTTCGTCTTGTGCCAATATCTCGTTAAAAAATATCTCATCTCTTTTCTGTTCTTCTTTTGATTGTCCACCTTCTAAAATGCAGTCCTTAAATGGCCAAACCAAAGCCACTTCATTGCGTTGTTTCAGGTACTTGCCATCAATGGTTAAACCGACTTTGTTTTTATATTGAGTATAGCTATCATTGAGATAGTTTTTTTGTTCCAAAAACTGTATAAATAGCGCTTGATTAAAGACAGTAACATCTTTGATTTTTTTGAAAAACTTCTCTTTCAGTTCTTTTTCAGAAAGTAAGAGTTCGATCAGTTCTTCATCGTAGTTTTGTGCTTTATTGATAATAACCCATTTTTTTAGTTCACCGTTGTCGGTAATGAAATTAGGTTCTTTCTTCAATGTCTTTTCAAGTGTTTCTAAAAGTTTCATTCTTTAACCTCATTTTTTTTCTTCGCCCGCACGGACGCGGGCGTCTTGGGGGCGGGATTAAGAAATTGTTTCATCTACCATATCATATTTTCAACCAAAAAGTCTGGCGCGGTTTTTCGTCTAACGTCTGCGGATAAACGAAGTTTTCCCGAAGGGAAAATTTGGGTGAGGCTCTG
>CAYYNL010000350.1:0-1885 GCA_964472925.1 uncultured Fibrobacter sp.
TTCAACAAAATCAAAAGTATCAACTAATCACCCATACAAATCCGTGATGAACCGAGAAAATAAGTTTTCATAATTCACCCCCTTGTTATATTATTACGAGTCTTATTTTAGCAATAATATTTTCATCGTTTCTTCCTGAATATCGTTGATAGTTATTCTGCAGATGTAAATGCCGCTAACATAATTGTGGCTATTAAATACAACACGGTTTATACCGGGTTGTCTGACTTCATTTGATAGGGTTATAATCTTTTCCCCGGCTAAATTGAAAACATCAATCCTTACCGGGGCTTTCGTTTCTAAATAATATTCAATTACGGTAGAATTATTAAATGGATTGGGATACGCTTTTAAAACCGAGAATTCATCTGACTTCTCCCCATTATTATCGTCAATCCTTTCCTGAAAGTCACCAAACGATAAAATATATACGCATCCTTTTCCTTTTCGCTTACTGATGGCAATTTCATTATTTCCATCGTTATTAATATCACCCAAAAATGAGCATGATATACCGAAGTAATCAAAAGAATTTTCTCCTGATAAAATATAACTAGGGTTAATATTATAAAAATCAGAACCCCCTAAATAAATAAATAAGTCACCAATATATTCAGATTCTGGTTTTGAAAAACCACACATAAAATCATTATAACCATCGTAATCTATATCAAATCCGCCGTTTGAAGAATAAATATCTGCGACCATATTGATGCTATCAATAACATCCAGATTATATCCTGAGTAAAAGAGTATTCTATCAGTGTTAGAGTAGTCAGCATTGTCGTAAAAAATATAAAAGTCATTATATTCGTCGTTATTTATATCACCTATTCCTTGAGTATTTCTTCTCCATCCTACAGTTGAATCGTTTTTAAAAATCACCGAATTTTCAAGGTTTATATTTTCTCCGCCATAAATTAAGTAATTGCCGGTTCCCGGGAGATAATTTGGCATTCCGACATCAGCCCTTACGCCAACAAAGAAATCATCATAGCCGTCATTGTTGATATCTCCAATTCCGGATGGCCCTTCCACATTACATATAACTGAATCTTTCCCTGCAAGACATATGTCCGGAACATCATCCATAGCAGTGCCCCCCAAATAGATATAGGTTTTTCGCGGGTATTGTCCGGAACATGTAAGCAAATCCTGGTAACCATCACCATTAACATCAATATCGCAAACAATCCGAGACCCCATTAAATGCCAATACCCATAACCTTCTATTTCCATATCGGCAGTTGAATCAATATTTGTTCCACCGAAATAGACAAATATTTTTCCATTGCGATAATATTCGTCATAATAGGGGGCTCCGATCGCAAAATCAGAAAAGCCATCATTATTCAAGTCGCCACTTGCCAGGGTTTGTCCGAAATAATCGTAATGTTTGGGTACCCGCATTACCAAGTCAGCAACGGTATCGAAATCGGAACCACCATAATACAACTTGGCATAACTGGCTTCGGCGGCTCCAACCAGCAGATCGTTAAAACCATCTCTGTTGACATCGCCGACATTTTTCACGGTACAGAATTGATCACCCTCTTTTTCGCCGCTGATAGTTGTCAACAAACGAAAGCCTTTCTCGGCAAAAAGGGATGTGGATAAAGATAAAATCAATAAGAAAACAGCAATTCTTTTTGATTTTTGTTGAGATCTGTATTTATTTGTTTTCATCAGCCTCCTTCCAAAAAACTTCTGCTACATTCCTATCCCTGTTTTAAAATAATCCGGAACTTCCGAAGCCGTGTCCGCCCTAGCGGCATTTCCCGTCCTTATCTTCCTGGTCCGGTAAAGCCTATTACTTAAAACCTGCGCAAGCGCCATATTTTATAAATGCCTTTAAATTACTGGCGTAATATATACGCGGGGGGGG
>CAYYNL010000351.1:0-1811 GCA_964472925.1 uncultured Fibrobacter sp.
TTCTGGCAAAATTTTTCAAATTTGTAACAATATCGGTTATTCTGTGTAATCCTTTCAGGTTATCATCAATAATAATTCCCAAATCGTTAATAATATATTCCATATCAAGACTTTTCATCATTTCATTAATTTTATCATCTTTATTATTTAAATTACAGAAATCGTACATCTTTTTAATAGACTTAAAATAATCGACCAAAATTTCACTGTTCCCCAATACAAATCCTACAGGATTGTTAATCTCATGAGCAATACCGGCTGCAAGAAGGCCCAACCCGGCCATTTTTTCGGATTGAATCAGTTGCATTCGTGTCTGTTCTTTTTCTTTTTCGGCGATAGTTCTTTTAGTAATATCTTCTGCAAGTACAATAATCTTTTTTCCATCATCAGATAATAGAGGGAGTGCTTTAACATTAAGCCATAAGGGTTTGATTGGACCAGATTTTATTGAAAAATCCATGTTAAAGCTTTCGCTATTGTACAACAAATTATCCCACGCAATTTTTACAACGTCAATAAACTCATCATCTACTATTTTTTCCAGTCCAGTCCATGCTTCGCTTATCATATTGCTGCCAAATATTTTTTCCCACTGTTCATTTGAAAAAATTATTGTCCCATTCTGGTCTAACAGCAATACGCCAATTGGAAGTTCAAGGCTCAGTGTTCTGAATTTTTCTTCACTGGCTTTCAACTTTACTTCAGCAGCTTTCCTTTCTAAGATCTCTTTTTTCAAATTATCAATGGATGTGGTAGATTTACGCAATTTATCAATCATGGAGTTAAAGCTTTCTGCCAGTTCACCGAATTCATTTTTATCGCTAATATTGACTTTAAAATCAAGGTCCCCCTGGCCGATCTTAATTGCTGCATCACGCAATTCAGAAAGTGGTTTAATCAATACATTGGACACATTTACACTGGAACTTACTGAGAAAATAATTCCAACTGTTACAGTGATTATTGATCCTATTATTATCCATATTACTGGCATATAAGCTTCTTTAATCGGAAGCTCAAAGACAACTCCCCAATCAGGAATACCAAGAGCCACATGACTGGTTACTACAAATTTTCCATCGATTCCCCTTTTTAATTTTGATCTGGTTTTATCCAAATTATCTTTACCATATATAAAATTATTGACTTCGTACAGATTCTTTAAGTTTTCACCTTTCAGGACTCTGCTGACATCCTTACATGCAATTAAATTCCCTTTTTTATCAATGACATAAGCCTGCCCTGTCTTGCCTATTTTCAAATCTGCAAACAGATCCCACATGAACATAAGATTAGTTACAGCAATAAGAGAACCCTTGACTTCTCCGAAAATATTCTTTACTGGAACAGAAATGATTACTACAGGTTCAAATGTTTTTTTATCAATAAAAACGTTGCTGATATAAGTTGTATCATCTTTAAAACCGGCTAATATATCGTCAGGAATGCTTTTCAATGTTTCATTAAAAAAATATTTTGAATGTTTTGACAATCTTGACGTTAAATTCCCATATTCATCAAATAATATCAGCTCTCTGAAGGAGAGATCTTTCCCATAAAGCCTGGATAGTATGGCCTCCACATTTTTTACATCACTGCTGGACAGATTACTCAGATCTGCTGCCTGCTTCAGAAGAACTATTTTCTCATTAATATTCTTGTTAATTGCCAATGAAGCCTTCATCACGATCGATTCCTGCTGCTTATCGATAAGTAATCTGGTCAATTCTGTAAACATGAAAATAATAACACAAACTGAAACGATTATTATGATATAAAGAGTAAGAAAAATTTTATATAGAGGAACAAAA
>CAYYNL010000352.1:0-1748 GCA_964472925.1 uncultured Fibrobacter sp.
TAAGTTTACCGGAAGTGAGAGCTTTACTAGTGAAGTAGAAATCAAACACATTCAATTGATAGCTGCAGGTGATAGTGACACCATTTTTAATACGGTTGCTATTGATTCTTTTGTGGTAAGTCCAGGGAAGACCAGAAAAATACAGTTAAATGTTCCGATGGAGGTAATTACTGCAGCACCTTCCGATTCCAATCTTTACAGTGTGCATACTGCGGTGGATAATACCAGTTATTTCAGCGGGACGAGGCTGTTTTATTTCGGGGCTAGATATTATGATCCGGAGTTGGGGATTTTTATGTCAACTGATCCTATGACAGACAGTATGCCAAGATTTCCTTCACTGAATAAACGTTTGCCACCAGGAGTAAGATTAGCTGCTTTGATAGGTGCAGAACAAGCTTCAAAGATAATGGGGGAGATAGAAGCAAGCGGTTATAATCTACAAGTTATTGAGAAATGGCAACAGAAAATATTAAGTAATCCTTATAACTACTGTTTTAACAATCCAATTAACTTTTTTGATCCTGATGGGAGATGGGGACTTGGACATTTTTTTGGTACATGGATTAATGAATTTAGACATCAGGTAAAACAGGCATTTAAAGAAATCGGTAATGGACTAAAGGATATAGGTGTTGGACTATTTACAGCTGATGCAAGCCGAATTGGTGATGGTTTTGGTTCCTTGCTTAAAGGTGGCTTAAGATTAGCGTGGTCACCAAAAGAAGCTACAGGAGTAGCGATTTTTTCGATGTTACCTGATCTTCAAAATTATTTAGGAACAGGGTATGGTGCTGATGCAGGAGCTCATGGATTGGGAGAAGGTTATGATGGGTATATATCAAACCAACAAAACAGGTTAAAGAAAGCAAAATGGTATCAGGTATTTACCCGTTGGAGTGCTAAAGGTCATATTGCCCATACGGTAGAAGATAAAAAAATACACACTGATCCATATTATATGACAGAAAATTCTGAAGGAAAAAAGTTGGAAGACAAAGTAGAAAAACTCGATTGGATGCCACAGTATTGGGTAAAAGTTACCCGTGAAACCTATTCTGATTATGAGGATGCCGTATATGGTTTTTAATAATATTTCAAAAAATATTCTGTGTATATATTTGCTATGTTTTAGTTGTGGAAATGGGACATGTTATCGTTCATTTTTAGGGAAGATTGAGTCAAATCAGAATAAAACTGATTTGATTAAAGCCACTATTGAGAGGTGTTATAATAATGTATATATGTCGCCTGAAACATTAATGATAAACGAATTTGGAATATATTCTACTGAAAGAATATTCGTACACCCACAATCTGATTGTCAAAATGATTGTTCTAAAAACAATGCAACATTACCTGAATCAATCAGAATTAAAATAATAAACATGTCGACAAGGCAAGATGTAAAGGATACTGTTTTCAAATGCTATGATTTTAATTATAACGGTGATGACATAGAGTTACCTACTATAGCTATACCATAGGTAAAGAGTGTGTAAAAACAATTATAAATTTTAACATTTAAATAAGTAAGAGAGAAAGAGAGTTTGATTTTTTTCCTGCAAATGGGGAAGAGAGTATAGGGGAGAGTTTTTTAATGGTGAATCAAAAAATTGGAAAAAAGTCTGCTATAGCGGACTTTTTCAGGCTGTTAAATTAAAAGCTTTCCGAACTTTCAGAACCGTATTCAAAGAAACTTCATGAATTTTTGCTGCTTTCCGTACTGATAACCTGTTTTGCAGATC
>CAYYNL010000353.1:0-1712 GCA_964472925.1 uncultured Fibrobacter sp.
TTTTTTCGATGTTACCTGATCTTCAAAATTATTTAGGAACAGGGTATGGTGCTGACCCTGGAGCTCATGGGACAGGAGGAAGCTATGATAGTTATATTTCAAATCAACAAAACCGATTAAAGAAAGCTAAATGGTATCAAGTATTTACGAGATGGAGTGCTAAAGGACATATTGCTCATACTGTAGAAGATAAAAGAATACACACCGATCCTTATTATATGACTGAAAATTCACAGGGAGAAAAGATAGAAGACAAAGTTGAAAAACTTGATTGGATGCCACATTATTGGGTAAAAGTCGCTCGTGAAACTTATTCTGATTATGAGGATGCCGTATATGGATATTAGAAATTTATCAAAATATCTTTTGTGTTCATGCTTGTTTATTTCTAATTGTGGGCATGATAACTGTTTTCGAGATTATTCAGGTAAAATTAATTTCATATCCAATAGAAAAGATGTTACGCTTGTAATAAAGAAACACAATTATTTCTATTCTAAATGGTATGATTTAGATAGCTTGAAAATTGGAATGGATCAAGACACTTTTAATATTCCTTGGGCAGAGCAACGTGCACAAAGGACATGCAATAATGATTGTCCTGATGGGAATAGCTCTATGGCAGATTCTGTTAGAGTAACAATATTAAATACATCTGATAAGCAGGTGTTAAAAGATACGGTATTTAGTTGTGAAGATTACATGTTTAATGGTGACAATATAGAACTGCCGACTATAACTTTACCTTGAGCCAAACTAAATGGTTTTCGGGTTGAAATATATTCAAATAATATGCTTATTAATATTAAGTTGTGGGCATGGTACATGCTATCGTTCATTCAATGGAAGAATAGAAGGTGACGATAGCGATTATACTAAATATAAAATATTGTTAAAGAGGTGGTACTCTGAAATCATGGCACCTGAAACACTGAATTTAAATGGAGATGGAGAGTTCGGTAGTGAAAAAATTGGAATGCATGCTCAGGAGGATTGCAAAAAAGATTGTCCCAATGGAGATTATACTATGCCTGATTCGATCGGAATAGCCATTTTGCAAAAGAATGATAATTCAATTTTAAATGAAAAGATATTCCATTGTGAAGATTACATTTTTAATGGTGACGATATTCAATTACCTACTATTGTTTTGCCATGAGTAGATTGTATTCGGTCCTATGTAATTTATCAAAATATCTATTATGCCTACTATTGTTTATTTCTAATTGTGGGCATGGTACGTGTTGTCGTAAATTTATATAGGTAATGTTGTTACCAATAGTGCTGAAGCAGAATCAATGAGAATCATATTTGAGAGTAAATATTATGGAAATTTTCTGTACCCAGATACATTAGTAATAGATAAAAGTGGGTTCTATACAACAGATAAATTGCTAATGGACCCACAATCGGATTGTGAAAATAATTGTTCTGATGATAATACTACATTCCCAGAGGCGACAAAAATAAGAATAATTTAATACAGAAACAATGAAAACTGTAATAGATACAATATTTAGTTGTGAAGATTATAAATTCAAAGGCGATGATATAGAATTACCGACTATTACTTTATTATGAGAAATGAACATGTTCCAAAATAAATCCAACAAGTAAGATAGAAAGAGAGTTTGATTTTTGTTCCCTGTAAATGGGGAAGTGGGATAGTAGAGAGTTTTTTAGGGGGTAAATCAATAAATTGGGACAAATCT
>CAYYNL010000354.1:0-1685 GCA_964472925.1 uncultured Fibrobacter sp.
TTTTCTGAAACCAGTGTTCTTGTCCTTCAATCTCTTTGATTTTGATTTTCGGTCTGCCATTAAATTTCCACTTTAAAATATTATCCTCTAACTCTGCGATAAATTTTTCAATAGCAGAAAATTGATTACTGGAGAGCGGTGTTGCTTTGACTTTAGAAAGTAATACTGCTAAACCGTTTACATCTACTCCTATTGCATTTGCTCCGAAAATTCGAGCTTCTACCAAAGTAGTTCCTGAGCCGCAAAATGGGTCAAGAACAGTTTGCCCTTTTATAGCGTAGTCCTCTAAAATTTTTTTTGGCAACTGTGGTGGAAACTTTGCAGGATAAGGATGTAATGAATGAGTGAGATATGAAGTATCTTCGCCATTAAAACTAAAGATTGTTTCTTTTTCTATTTTTTGCATTATTTGCGTTTTCTGAATACTACAATGAAAGAACAATTTTGATTTGTGTAGAATACAGACGGATAGCCCAAAAGAACTAATCGCCTTTGCCCTGTTTGATCCCAAATAATCAAGTCATGGTAGAGCCAGCCCGCTTCTTGACCAACATTAGCAAGGTCTGAATGAAACGGCACATAAGGAATTTTATTTTTTGTGTCCCGATAATCTTTCACTACCCAACAAGAATAGCCACCTGGTTTTGTAACCTCTAAATTGTATTTAAGAATTTCTTTTATTTCTTTTAGAAATTCCTTGTAAGGTAAATTACCAAAATCGTGTTCATGGTCACTGTATGGTTTTACGGTGCTGTTGTTTTCGTGAGTAATAATTGAGGTTTTGTGTGTTGTCGTTCTGTCCTCGATGGATTTTCGAATAAAATCAGCATAGGGTGGTGAAGTAACTGTAAGTTGAATTTTGTCTTTGCGAATATGCTTAAGCATATTCCGGCAGTCGTCATTAATAATGATATAATGCTTATCATTGCCGAAAAGCCCCTGCACATCTGCGAGCCATTGTTTTGCTACGTTCGCAAATTTCGGATTAAGTTCAATTCCTACTCCGTTCCTGTTTAAGTTCTGTGCGGCAATTACGGTTGTTCCTATACCCAAAAAGGGGTCAAACACGGTATCACCTTCGGCTGAATACATTTTAATTAATCGCTCAACAAGTTTTACAGGATAAACCGCCCCATGTTCTAACTGGTATTTGTTACGTGGCGAAGAAAGGTCGTTCCAAACAGGGTTTAAAATTTCATCTTCGTTAATAACATTTTTGGAAAGTAAAGCCCATTCGCTTGGCGTTAGTCCATTGAAACCAAGTTTGGATTTTTTTTCTTCCTTGTCAATTTCCCTTTTAACAAGGTATGGATTTTCAGGTTCAGCAACAATACTCATCTTTTCGTTATGCTCTTGTTGCATTTTTTCAAAAAAAGCGTCCCATACATCGTTTTTAATTATTCGTCTTGCACCACCAATTTTTACAGAAGGTATAACTTCTTTTGAAATGTATCGTTTTACAGAAACCTCTGAAACTTTAAGTAATTCAGCTGCTTCTTTAATTGTCAGAAGCTCTTCTTTTGGTTCTTTTTGTGTGTTTTTATTTAACATAAGTTTTCTATTAATAAAAGTATCAAATTGTATCACAAAGATAATGTAAATATACGAATTGATACAATTATTTTTCATTTTTTTTCATAGAACTTTTTTTAATATTGTACGTAGGCAAAATGAAGGCTCTTTTG
>CAYYNL010000355.1:0-1684 GCA_964472925.1 uncultured Fibrobacter sp.
GTAGCACAAACTGTTACCATTAATTTCGGAACTCATTAATGGTAAACCCTCTAATGTAAAAAGTGATTTGAACAGGGCGATGTCTGATCGAAATAATAAAAAACAATTCTCCTGACAGTTACCTTTACTCGATACTCGATATTCGTTATTTGCTGTTTCTCATCCCTATAATCAATCAATTCTGATTTTCATGAATTTGACAGCAGAATATGTAGAAGCTTGGCATTTTATTTGATTTTCAAATCAGGTGAAATGGGGGTGAACATGAAACCTGGTTATTTAGTTTTGTTTTCCGGGTGCATCATTTCACTTTTACTACCGGGAAAACTGATTTCAGAAGACCTTTACTGGCATAGTCTTCCATCTCTTTCCCAGGGAAAAGTCTTATCAGACAGCAACATTAGTTTGTATCTCTCCCGTTATGGTCTGGACACTATCGGGTCTAAACCAATCATAGGTACCTTTAAAAGTGATTCCTTTATCTGTGTGGGGCAGATTTACCGGCCTTCTGGATTATCACGAGGAACCGTTATTTTCCTTCACGGGTTATCTGACCATCTGGGAACAAATTTAAATGGGATAGAGGCCTGTCTTAAGGCGAACTACACTTTTGCAGCTTTTGACTTACCCGGACATGGCTTATCAAGTGGTCTACGAAGTGGAATAGGAGATTTCAGTGAATATGCGAAATCACTTCATTTGTTTCTGCAGACCTGTGATTCTCTTATAAAGCCGCCTCTTGTTTTTATCGGACACAGTACCGGTTGTGCTGTTGCTCTCGAATACGTAAATTCTTCATCGAATCAACCTTTTTCAAGGATAATTTTTCTGGCCCCTTTGGTGCGTTCATCATCTTACAATTTTTCTTTTTTTGGTTTTAAGATATTTCATCATTTTAAAATTTCTCCCCGCCGTTGGTTCCGCAACTCGTCACATGATAAAGAGATTAAGAAGCGTTTCCTCAATGATCCACTGCAACCTAAAATTTTTCCCCTGAAATGGGCTGAAGCCTATTTCCGCTGGTTTGAACGGATTAAAGATATGCCTCCAAAGGAACTGCCTTTAACAATCATACAGGGAACTGATGACAATGTGGTCGATTGGAAGTATAATCTTCAGTGGTTTAAAAAAAAGATTAAGGGATTGAGGGTTGTATGGATAAAAGGCGCGAGGCACAACCTCCTCAACGAATCAATGGAGTACCGGCAAAAGTGCTTTGATGCCATACAGATGCTTTTTAATGAGCTCGACAGGCAGAACTGATCTTCGTTTATGCTGCTTAGATAAGGCAGCAATCAAACCTTTTTCTGAAAAACATCTGCAGATCAAGCCAAAAAAGTTCAACTATCTGTAAAATTTATTTTCAGGTGACTTCGGATGTAAAAAAACTGCTGTAATATTTACGGTTAGCATGTATTTTTAAAAATAACAGATAGTTTTATGAACTTTTGATTGATACACTTGATTCAATAAAAAAGTTGAATGTGTATGCCAGTTTGACCATTACTAGAAAGATGCTTCTTGTCGCTTTTCACTTACATGTCAGATAAAATTTTAACAGCCTTCAGATTTAATGTAATGCACATCAGATCCGCACTGCTCACGGTTCTGCTATTTACTCTGAATTCCCTTTGTGATATTACAGGAGTAGTGTTCGATTCCTTTACAAAGAAACCGATTCCAG
>CAYYNL010000356.1:0-1663 GCA_964472925.1 uncultured Fibrobacter sp.
TTCCTGCTATTGTGGAAAGCATCTCTGAATTCAGAGACAGTTATTTTTCCATTCTTCTTCAATGTCTTTTTTGTAAATTCGAACATTTCATCAAATTCTCTCTTGCGCACAATAACATCATTTGACAATTGGATAATATCCCCAATAGTTACCAGGAAGTCAAATAATTCGTGCCCTGTGATCGAAATTAAATCAGATTTCCCCGGGGGAGAAAAACGCGATTTGTCAATCGTTTGATTCAAGAAATTCAATTTATTTTGATCTTCAAAACTCAATTTCATCGAAAAATTTGGCAAAGAATAACGATTGCCTTTTGCTTTGCAAATATCTCTTTTTACTAACTCATTTAGTAAAAAATTGGTTGTGCTTTTATCAAATTTAAGCAAACGTTGAAATTCATCTAGTGTAGCTCCAAATCTCAATGGATATTTTGCGTGATATTGTTCTAAGTAAGCTCTTACCTGTTCTATCAGTTTTTTCAGTTGGGAATTTAATATATATAAATCGTTTTGGAGTTGATTATCCAGAATTGATAATTTGATAATAGAACCCGTATCAACCAATTCAGATAATTTTTGGTTAACCTGGTTTTGTGTAAAACTTGAAATCTTATCTATGTCATTTTTATTGAATATGATTTTCTTTTTCCCTACCTCAATAATTTTATCGTCAAGTGAACCTCTCCTAATTATTGATAACGTCTCCAAGATATCAGGTGAAAAACGCTTATATCTCTTTCTCACATTTGTTTGAAGAATTTTTCCGCCTCCGATTGTTTCTGATGGCGATGGGAAGCGAATAATAAACCTGTCTTCTTTTCTGGCGAAAAGTGGAGATTCAAATTCTATTTGAACATAACCTCCCATACCCTGGGCTATTTCCTCAGCTCCCAATATTCGGATTCGCCCAATGTGTTCGGAAGCCAGATGAAATACTTTTACTTGATCATTGTGTTTTAAAGGCCTACTCAAATTTTTTAGGAGTTGAATCCATGCATCTATACGTGTTGAACCTGCTTCTGGTTCTTTTTGTAAAAGATCTCCCCGTTTAATCTCACTGGCTTCCAAACCAGAAATATTAATGGCGATCCGTGACCCCGGAAAAACCTCGTCTACTTTTTTATTATGAGACTGAAGACCGCGAATTCTTCCCCGTTTTCCCTTACCCAAAATAAATACTTCATCACCTGATTTAATTCTTCCGTCGAGAAGTGTGCCTGTTACTACTGTGCCGAATCCGTGCAATGCAAAAACACGGTCGATGCTTAATCTCGGTTTACCGGAATCTCCGGGTGGTTTGGACGTATTAAGTATTTCGGCGATATTCTTTACTAATCCATCAAGTCCTTCACCGGTTTTAGCTGAAACTTTTAGTATCGGAGCATCAGATAAAAATGTTCCATGAACCTCTTCCCTGATTTCATCTATTAAGAGATCAAACCAATCCGGATTTGAAACCAGGTCACATTTCGTTAGTACGATTAATCCGCTTTCCAGATTTAGTTGATCAAGAATGTGAAGATGCTCCCGAGTTTGGGGCATAAATCCTTCATTGGCATCAACAACAAAAAGTACCGAAGAAATAGCACCTACTCCGGCCAGCATGTTCTCAATGAAATCTTTGTGCCCGGGAACATCAACAATACCAACAGTTTGACCGTCTG
>CAYYNL010000357.1:0-1629 GCA_964472925.1 uncultured Fibrobacter sp.
TAAAACCAAAATAATTTTCCCTAAATGTAACAACACAAACTGACTATTATACCCATTCTGAGGAGGCCTGATTCATCAGGACGACGAAGGATCGCGATAGTCTTCGCGAAAAGACCGGAGCGATTTCCCGCCTTCGGCGGGGCTTCGCCCGGGACGAAACGCCCCGGTCTCAGAATGACACAGCTGGGAACAGAGTTCAGAGTCACGGCCCTATCTTGTCACACAGCCGGAACGATGCAACAATGTGAAATATTCCTTTACTTAACCGATAATTCTGTGTACTATTTAGCCGCCTTTAAAATGGATATACAGCGCAACAATTTATTGGAAGAAGGATATATTGAATTTTACTGCAAAAATAAATAACCTGGTAATTCTGGAACCGCATTGCGTTCATTATGAAGATACTGAGGTTATCACGAATAAAAAATGGACATTTAATCCATTATACGCAATATTGTTGCATGAACAATACGTTATGCGTCATGCTAAGAGCCACTACGATAGTTAATGAGACAATCAAATTATTGAAATATGAAGTATATTAAAGCCATTGAAAAATTTCTCGAAGAAAACAACGAACCAGAAATCCTAATTTTAATTCCATCCGAGATTAGAATTCCATTCATTGACTTACTTGAGGAACAGATATGGAAAGATTCTGCCGTTGAAAAAAGAATTAAGATAAGAGTGGAAAAACATAATGATGGCTTTAGGCATGTTCATATTTCAAGACCAGAACACATACATACAAAAAGCAAACAAGTTTCATGGAATGATAATGGAACAATTCATGATAAAGGCTCATTCAATCATAATTTTAATGGTATAGAAAGAGCAAAAAATGCAGCACGAGCAGCATTAAATCTTTCTGACAATATAGTACTTGAAGAATACACTGGCGCAGACAAAGAAAAATTGATTTTAGAATCTTATCAAATAGCATCACTAATAGATGGGATAATTATTTTAATTGCAAAAAATACAACTGGAAAACAACTTTTATTGGATTAAACTATGTGGCAACCTTTATTGACATCAGAACAACTAATTGAATTAAGTAGGCTGAGACAAACATTATTAGACGGAGATTTTCGACATGAAACTATCTTTCAAGTTACGAGAGTTGGACAATTTTATTTTATGGCACAGGCTATAGAACAAAATGGAATTCAGATTCCGGTAGATAGACAAATAATAATACCTTATAGAATTAACGGACTTATTTATTATGGATTTGAAATCTGGGAAGACTAAAAAGAAAAAAGCACGAACGCATAACACGCGGTATAGCTAATAAGGGTTTCAGTGGTATGCGAAGGTTATCGCCCGCATCAATCTTTCGTCTCGGCTGATAGGAACGTCGCTCCGCAATCCCTTACTGGCCATACCGCTGTCCGTTGTGCGACATTTGGATGCTAATACTTTTAAGGAGAAAAAAATGAAAAAAGGAAACATAAAACAAATTATTATTACAGTAATTGCTGTAACGATAGGATCGGTCTTTGGAAAAATTGGTGTAGAATATTTTTTTAATAAAAACAACACATTTGATAAACAAATGATGTGTATGTTTAATCTTCTGGCGAAACATTTTTCAAATAATCATTAATGCGATCAATGGGTCGT
>CAYYNL010000358.1:0-1626 GCA_964472925.1 uncultured Fibrobacter sp.
AAAATTAAGTTGTTTGCGCTGAAATTAAACATAGGCTTTTCCTTTCATTTAGAGACTGATATAGGATTTTCATACTGCATCCTTAAAGGATTTTATCCTTTAGCCTGGTTGTGGAGTTAGACGTTGCATCCCTGCAGAGCGCTTTATCGACACAGAGCCAGGCCTCAGTTCAAATTAATACAATCTGCAATGAAACCATCCGGAATATTTACCTTCTCTTCGAAAAGCATAATCACATCAATTTCATCCGAAAGCCTTCCAGTAATAACAGAACCAGATTACATCTTTTTTTGCCTATTCGATTGACAACGGTAGGGTTTAAGCCCCCAGCCAAGGTAAAAAATTTCCTGGAATGATGAGTTGCATAGTGAAATAACAGTTCTTTTAGCTGTTTTTCTGTCAAGGCAAAAGAAAGATAGGCATCGCATGCAACAATGACTTGTTGGGCAAGCAGTTTCACTGTAGTGGGGTTTCGCAGAATATCCAATGAATTGACCTCCCTTTTGTACTTTCAGGATTAAAATTGTACGTTATTCGTACCCGCATCCTTAATATTCTGATGCTAACAGTTTATATGATGGGGATTTAGAGTACAGGATACCGGTTTCTTGCTGGGTATGAAAAATCTTAATTGAGTATTGCCAGATGTAAAGAAACAGATAAAGGCATAAGGAGATTTGATTACATAACAGTGCAAAAAAAGTAACAAACTTTGTTAAATCATTACATATTAGTACATAAATATTATATTTTGGAATGGCTAAGTTGCAGAATGTCTGCTTCATCAATTAAAAGCGGAAGATAGACCATGCCACAGCAAGCCCTCCAAAGCGCATAGCAAAATATTTCCGTACCATAATGATAAGAGTGAATACATGAGGGAATCGCTTGCGGCACACCTCTTCGCCCTGAACTGCAATTGATCCGTTGGAGATTGTTTTATAATCTGCATGTAAGGAGTATATATAGCCCTCTGAATCACATTTTTTGTCCAGCGTTTCAAGGATATGTACCATACGGTCTTCGCAGGAGTGGATATTGTTACTGTCGTCAATGTGCGAAAAAATGTCTTCCCCCCTTACAGTATTGCAGCTAATGTACTCAAGCACCGAAAGGCACGGACGGGTGAATTTACGTATAAAATTGGGAAAAATGCTGACATAATGCTGTTTTCCAGACGAATCCTCCCATAAGGCTGTCTGTACACGGAATCTAACCATATACAGATTTCCGGATGAATCCATCAACTCCACGTTTCTCCCAAAGGTGCCGTTACGTTTGAGCCTGACGACATCAAAACCCTCCAGCTTACTGCGAATAACACCGTTCGTTATACCTGCCTTATACTTTTCACGATAAATATTTTCAAATTCTTGAGGTTCACACTTGCAAGGCAGTTCGATGTCAATTATAATGTAAGTGTCTGGGGTTTTCATAATACTGGTATTTTACCAGAAAAAGAGGATCGGGTGGTGCTGATCCTCTTTAACCAGACAAAATTCTTGAAAAATTTTTAACCCCATCCACTAATATGATTTGTACAATTAACTTCCACACAAAAATTTGTAAGATTAATTTCCACTCTCGGATGCTATTGGGGTGGAATTTAGTTTTGCAATTGAATCA
>CAYYNL010000359.1:0-1574 GCA_964472925.1 uncultured Fibrobacter sp.
TACTTCGACCTGCATTTTCAAGAACACGTACCTTTTTATGGTTTTCTCTCGGAATCGCAGGAATGACGGTAAGAAAAGATTTTGCAGGTGTCTCAAGTATTATCAGGGCATTAGGACTTAGGCCTCAATATTACGATCGGCTTCTTGATCTTTTTCATAGCACAGCTGTAAACACGAAATTACTTGCAACCGTATGGACAAATATTGTTCTGAAAATCTTTCAAAAATGGCTCATAACCGTTAATGGAAGAATCATCATTTTAGCCGATGGTATTAAAGCACCGAAATCAGGAAAGAAAATGCCAGCCGTAAAAAAGCTTCATCAGGAATCAGAATCAAATACGAAACCCAATTATATTTTTGGACATTCCTGTCAAGCTATTGCTGTTCTTGCGGGAACCGTATCTTCACTCTTTTCCGTACCGTTAAAGTGTCAAATTCATGAGGGAGTAATTTTTACTAACAGAGATAAACAGACACTAATTGATAAAATGTTTTCCATGCTACAATCTTTAGGTATTTGTATACCATTTTATTTTGTCGCAGATGCATATTACAGAAGTCATAAAATGGCAGCAAAATTATTACAAGCAGATGCTCATTTGATAACTATGTGTAGAAGTAACACTGTAGCTTATTATCCAGCTGAATGTTCCGGTCAGAAAAAACGGGGGCGTAAAGCAAAATATGGAAAGAAGATCAAACTGAAGTCATTATTCCATGATTATGATACATTTACTGAAACAACCTGTAATATTTATGGGGAACGGAATATTACCATTAAATATAAAAGTTATGATCTTCTATGGAGAGCTGCTGGTATTACAGCAAGATTTGTTCTGGTTTCCCATCCTACACGTGGCAACAAAATAATAATGTCTACAGATAGTTCATTATCCCCAGTTGAAATTATTAAAACCTACTCATATCGGTTCAAAATTGAAGTGTCCTTCAAACAGGCAATTTATACTATCGGTACATTTTCATATCATTTCTGGATGACCTCAATGACATCAATATCTCGCAAGGGAGGTAATCAGTATTTACATTTAAAAACAAGAGACTATAGAATAAGGGTCCTCAGAAAATTACGTGCATATGCCTGTCACTTACAAATGGGTGTTATTGCCCAAGGATTATTACAATACTTATCATTATCTCAAACCAAGCTGGTCTGGGGATCATTTGGGTCTTGGATAAGGACTATCCGGCCTGAAATACTGCCTTCAGAAAATGTAACTGCAATCGCAATGAAACATACATTACCGGAATTTCTTGCAGATTCTACAGATGATGAAATTTTAAAGAAATTTATAATTGAAAAAATCGATATTGAAAGAACTGAAGGATGTAGGTTAATAGCTTGAAATGATCTTTTCTAACTCGGTACTCTCAAGTAATCTTTTATTCATTGTTTAATCCTTTTTTTAATTTTTCTATATTAAAACAGGATGTCTGGATATTGATCCTAACGGTGACGATGAAGAACTGGGAGTGATCAGTTTTTTTGAAAAACTGCCTTTCGAGTACCTCAAAGAGTGTACCCGAAAGGCAGTATTTACAGAAAATGAAAG
>CAYYNL010000360.1:0-1557 GCA_964472925.1 uncultured Fibrobacter sp.
AGGAGAGGATGGGGAAGGGTGGTATTATTTTGGGGCTAGGTATTATGATCCTGAACTATGTATTTTCACAAGCACAGATCCTGCCGAAGAATTTTGGAATAGTTACAGTTACACGGGCGGAAATCCTGTAAATTTGGTTGATCCAAGCGGACTATCTACTTGTGTTGACGAAACGGGTAATGTAACGGAAGTGAGAAATGACGGTGATCTTAATGTCTACACTTGGACTCAAGAAAGTGGAAATGATATTGCAAATGGTAAAACTGATTTTTGGAATGAATTCAAGGCATCAGATTTTATTAATATTGGAATGAGTGTTGACGCAACAATTGCAAAAATGCAATATATGTATGTGGTCGGAAAGAATGCTATTGAAGTTGCTTTGGAAAGTAAAGGCGGAGGAGTTCTTGACGTGAAAACTCAAGGCTTGAGTCCCAAAGAAGGATACCTGTACCAAGGTAGTTATATGACAGGTCGAAGTGTTGGAAATAGGTTAGCGGGTATTAATGCTGCTGCTCTTGGTATGCCGTGGTGGTTATCTAATTTTGCTGCGGGAGCCTTGCATTTAAAAGAAAATGGATTACGTGATTTAGGGAAACCATCACCCTACGGAAATACCTTAAAGTATATGGGTGAAATAGAATACACAGGAAGACAGTATCAAATGGGCTACAATTCGGTAAGAAAATAATCATGAAAATTATTAAAATAATCGGAATTGTCATTGTTTTACTTTTCATTTTAGGGTGGGTTTTTTTGACATGGTTCACTAAACCCGTTTTAATAAGTTCTTCTGAAGAACTCTCTATTGGAAAATGGAAATTAAAATGTGCTCTTTTTAGCACAAGTGCTATGGGTGGATTTGAATTACTTTACGTAAATGGAAAACCTGCAATGAAATTCGATCAAAGTGAAAATCTGTACATTGAGAACCGTGATAATCAAATTCTTGTATATTCAACGTGGAAACCAATCAAGACTTGGCATAAGAATGCAGCATTTTTAAGAGATACTACATTTACAGATATTTCATTTTTAAATTCTAAAAATGGAGCTATCGTTAGAATGCCTTGCAAATAAATGTGATCGTTTTTTTGTTATCATACAAATTCCCAAATTATTGATCATACGATTTCCGACCTACCATCATACTTTCCCGAGATAAACCTGTTTATTGGAGAACTTTTCTCATCATAAACTTTTGTACGCGGTAGCAGATATGCCTTGAAAATTGCATTAATCACAATCTTTGCCATTGGCATTTTTGATATGGCGCTTGCGGATATAACCAGGACAGTTGGTCCTGGTGGTGATTACTCGGCAATAGAGGATGCCATAGCTGCATTATTGCCATTTCAGGACAATGTAATTCTGGAAGTTTATATTGGTCCGGATGGTTTAACTCCTTCGGTGGATATCGGCAATTCATCCAGTTTTAATGGTTATACACTTACACTGAAAGGTGTCAGAGCATTTTTCAGATCGGCAACCTACTATTTTAATGTAAGCATACGGTAAAACCCGTATTTCGGAGCCTTTGAAAAGCAGATTATTTTA
>CAYYNL010000361.1:0-1553 GCA_964472925.1 uncultured Fibrobacter sp.
TTAGTCTCTCCAACATAACCGCTCTCGGTAGGATCATACATAATAACTGGTATTTCTGATGTTTCTCCTGCAAATCCCTTCTGTATATAAGGCATTATTCCCTTGGCAATAAGCTGCTTATCCTCCAACAAATTATAATTTTTCAACGAATCCAGGTTCTGTCCCCAGAGCATTTCAAACGAGCGATTGACATCTAACATTCTTCCTTCAGGATCCAGGATAAGGATACTCAATGCAGACTGCTCAAAAAGTGCACGGAAACGCGCCTCAGATAAACGCAATTCTTCCTCTACCTTCTTTTGCTCAGTTATATCTGTGAAAGTAGCCACTGCTCCCACTATTTCATTTTCCTCAACAAGCGGATTTGACGATAGTAGAACATGTATTTTTGTACCATCCTTTTTCCAGAATACCTCTTCTCCTGAATGTTTCTTAGCGCTTTTATAGGACACAAAGACGGGACACTCCTCCTTTGGATACAATTCCCCATTCGGTCTGTGATGATGCCAGATGGTATGACTTTGTTTACCAATCAGTTCATCAGTCGTATATCCCAAAATCTGAGCACCAGCCTGATTAATGAATGTCAAAATTCCATATGGGTTTACCTCGTAGATACCTTCTCCAGCATAATCCAAAACCATTTGGTAAGTACGTCTGAGCCTCTTTATTTCCTCTTTCGCCTGCTTCAATTCGTTGTCAAGACCGGCAACCGATTCCTCTAATCTTTTTTTTTCATTTTTCAGCGAAGATAATTCAACAAACAATGCTATTTTCCCCCTTACCACCTCCGGAATCAGAGGCTTGACCAGATAATCTACTGCTGCGATCTTGCCATATTCGTAAATTGCTTTTAAATCGACAGTTTCAGAAGTTAAAAAAATTATGGGAATAGCGTTAGCTTGTTCATGCTCCATTATAACCAATGCCAGCTCCAAGTTGCTTATCATAGCTATATCTATAAGCAGAACTACAAACTCATCTGAGCGCAAACGAGAAATCGCTTCCTGAGCGGATTTTACTTCTTGGAGTCGGTAATTGAAGGGAGCAAGAATCTCTATCAGATCGGTATGTTTTTCCGGATTGTCATCAATAATAAGAATTCCTGCTCTGTTAATATCTTGAGGGCCATTATTGGGATGATCCATGACAGTCTTATTACCCTATTTTTATCTGCATGAACCAGATTAATTGATCTTTTTAAGCGCAAATAACAGACCAGCTTCAGATCTGAGATTTGAAATTCGGTTTTTTTAATTTTACTATGTACTGAATCTTTCAGCACACCCCTCCCAGGATCCCTGTATTTTGCTTCTTATAGGTACAATAGCATCCATAATCTGGTAGGATGAGTAGTTCTGTCAGGAGACCAGTATTCTTGTATTTTAGAAACCTGAATATTTTTAGAAATATCAAATTGCGCGTATTTATCTGTTTATCTGGCCAACACTTTTGAAGTGCAGTTTTACTCGTATTTGCTGCCATCCAAACACTTTAAAAGTGCGTTTTTATGCGTATTGCTGCCATCCAAACACTTTAAAAGTGCGTTTTTA